>CBJNAS010000159.1:0-7141 GCA_966434565.1 uncultured Phenylobacterium sp. | reverse complement strand
AGGAGCGCTCAAATGTCGTTGCTGGCCTGGCTGGTCGTCGGTCTTGTGGCGGGATGGCTCGGGAGCATGGTGGTCAATCGCCGTGGTGAAGGCATGCTCCTCGACGTCCTGCTGGGCATCGTCGGGGCCTTCGTGGGCGGGATCGTCTTTCATTTTTTCGGCCATGCCGGTGTGAACGGGCTCAACGTCCACAGCATCATCGTGGCGGCGGTCGGCGCGATCATCGTGCTGTTGCTCTATCACCTGCTGTTCCGCCGCCGGACCCTGCTCTGACGCGTGCGTCCGTGCCCGCGATCTGGGCAGGCGCGATCGGAACGTTGCCATATCATTGCACCATCATTGCCGAGCGTAACGGACGGCGATTGATTGGGGGCGGCTCTCTCTAGCTGACCCTCTTTGCAGTCAACTTCGCCCGGGCGTTCCAACGCGCCCGGGCCGTTTTTTGCCTGCGCCGCTGGGGGATCGGCGCGGCGGCGCCTAACCCGCGGCCAAGGTTTCCCCTGGCGCCCGCCTGACACCAGCGGGCAATCCGCCTGCAAACTTAACCTGAGATAAGCTCAAAGCTGGAGGGTCGAGGTGGCTGTCGACCTGGGTGAGGCCTTTGCCGTGAGTCCGATCAAGACCGTGCGCCGCTGGCTGTGCTGGCATTCCTGGCGTCAGAGTCAGACCTCGCCGGGCGTCAGCGTCTGCACCCGTTGCGGGGTGCGCACGCGCCGGGTGATCGGCGCGTGAGGCGCCGCAACCCGCCCAGGCGCGTTTCGTTCTCTCCCAAGTGACGCCGTCGGCGCGTCGGCGCATGCGATGTGAGGAAGGGAATGAAGGCCAGGACAAGACGGGTGGCGGCGACCCTGTTCGCCGCGGCGACGCTGAGCTGCGCGGGCGTCGCCGCCGGCCAGCCGCGCCAGCCGCACATGCAGAAGGCGCTCGCGGCCCTGCAGAGCGCGCGCACGGAGCTGAACCTCGCCACCCGTGACAAGGGCGGACACCGTGGGCGGGCGGTGCAGCTCGTCGACCAGGCGATCGGCGAGGTCCGGGCCGGCATGGCCGCGGGCGAGCAGTACGAGGCGCGCCATCCGCACTAGCAGTGCAAGCTCTGCAAAGGCAGGTGGGCCTTCGATTGCATCTGCCCTGACTGCAGCCGGCCGGTTGCGCCAGTTTGGAGCAGTCAAATGTGGTTGCGGCGCCTACAATCAGGCCTGACCCGCCATCTCGCAGGCTTTCGCCTCGCCGCGGCGATCGCCGCCTTCCTCGGCATCGCCGTCGCCGGCTTCGGCTTCGGCTGGATGGCGTTCACGCCCCTGGACTGAGCGCGGCGTTCAGACGGCGCAGGCCGCGGCGATCTCCGCGCGCAGCTCGGCGATTCCCTGGCCGGTCTCGGCGGAGGTGGCCAGCACCCGGGGGAAGGCGGCGGGCCGCTTGGAGACGGCGACCAGCGTGGCCGCGGCCACCTTGGCGACCTCGGCGGGCTTCAGCTTGTCGGCCTTGGTGAGCACGATCTGATAGGAGACCGCCGCCTGGTCGAAGGCGTCTAGCGCCTCGCCGTCGACGGGCTTCAGCCCATGGCGCGCGTCGATCAGCAGATAGGCGCGCTTCAGGTTCGGCCGACCGCGCAGATAGGCACGGCCGAGGTTCTGGAATTTCTTGGCCACATCGCGGCTCACCTTGGCGAAGCCGTAGCCCGGCAGGTCGACGAGGCGCAGGGTCTCGTCGAGCAGGAAGAAGTTCACCTCGCGCGTGCGGCCGGGCTCGTTCGAGGCGCGGGCCAGTTCCTTGCGCCCGGTGACGGCGTTGATCAGCGAGGACTTGCCGACGTTCGAGCGACCGGCGAAGGCCACTTCCGGCAGGTCCGGCTCGGGCAGGCCCGTAATCGCGGCCGCGCCCAGCACGAAGCGCGTCTCGCGGGCGAACAGCTTGCGCGCGGCCTCCAGCGCCTCGCCGTCGAACGGCGCGTCCTGGCTCACTCTGCCGCCTTGGCCTTGGCCTTGCCGAGGGCGGTCAGGCGCGCCAGCCCCTTGTCGATCGGGTTGTCCACCTTGAAGTGGCGCATCAGCACGTACTGCTGGCCGATGGAGATGACGTTGGTCCAGCTCCAGTAGATCAGCAGGCCCACGGCGAAGGGCGCCATGATGAAGGTGAACATGATGGGCATCAGCTGCATCACCTTCTGCTGGGCCGGATCGGGCGCCGGCGGGCTCATCGACATCTGCAGCCACATGGTGACGCCGTAGATCAGCGGCAGGATGCCGATGTGCAGGCTGGTGTCGAGCAGGCCGCCCACCACCGGCAGGTGCGCGGGCGCCCAGGGGATCAGGCCGAACAGGTTCCAGATCGTCGTCGGATCGCGCGCCGAAAGGTCCTGGATCCAGCCCAGGAACGGCGCGTGACGCATCTCGATGGTGACGGTCAGCACCTTGTACAGCGAGAAGAACACTGGGATCTGCAGCAGGATCGGCAGGCAGCCCGCCAGCGGATTGACCTTCTCGCGCTGGTAGAGCGCCATCAGCTCCTGCTGCTGCTTGGCCGGGTCGTCCTTGAACTTCTTGCGCAGCTCGTCGACCAGCGGCTGGACGCGACGCATCTTGGCCATGGACTCGTACTGCTTGTGGGCGATCGGGAAGAACACCGCCCGCACGCAGACGGTGAGCGCCAGGATCGACCAGCCGAAGCTCGCCAGGCCGACGCTGGCCAGGTGCTGGCGGATGAACTCCAGGAAGGCGAAGATCGGCCGGGTCAGGAACCAGAAGTGGCCCCAGTCGACCGCGGAGTCGAAGCGCGGCGCGTGGAACGCCTGCTCATAGGCCTGCAGCACGGGCACGACCTTGGCGCCGCCGAAGAAGCGGGTGACCTCGGTCGACTGCTTGCCGGGCGCGATGGTCCGCGCCTGGCCCACGAAATTGGCGTCGAAGACGTCGAGGCCGCCGACCTTGGTGTCGCGGAACTGACCTTCGATCGGCTCGCCCTGGGTGGGGATCAGCGCCGCCAGCCAGTACTTGTCGGTGATCCCGACCCAGCCGCCCTTGGAGGCGATCGGCCCCTCGCCGCCGTTCTTCGCCCAGCTCTTGTACTTGATGAGCTTGAGGGTGGGGTTGTCGAGGCCGAGCGCTCCGACCGCGCCCTCGTGGACGATGGAGGAGCTGCCGGCGACCGCCGGCGGCAGGCCCTGGCGCTGCACCGAGCCGTAGGGCGCCAGGGTCACCGGCTGGGCCCCGCCGTTGGCGACCGTGTCGGTCACCGTGAACATGAACCGGTCGTCGACCTCGATCCTGCGGGTGAAGCTCAGGCCCTGGCCGTTGGTGGTGGTCAGCACGAGCGGATGGCCGGGGCTCAGCGTCGAGCCCTGGGCCAGGGTCCAGACTGTGTCGTCGCCGGGGAGGTTCGCCACATTGGCGCCCGTCCAGCCGAACTCGGCGAACCAGGCGTGCTCGGCGCCTTCGGGGCGCAGCAGCTCCACCGGCGGGGCGTTGCGGTCGACGGTCTGGCGGAACTGGGTCAGCCACAGGTCGTCGATACGCGCGCCCTTCAGCGCGACCGAGCCCTTCAGCGACGGCGTCACGATCGCAGCGCGCGGGCTCGCCGCCAGCGCCTGGGCGCGGGTCACGGTGCTGGACGCCGCCCCTGGCGCAGCCCCAGTCGTCTGGGCCGGCGCGCCGGCGGCGGCGCGGGCGTGGGCGGCTTCGGCCTGGCGCCTGGCGGCGGCCGGATCGAGCACGAAGTGCTGGTAGATGAAGAACAGCAGCACCGCGCACACGAGGAAGATGATCGTGTTGCGGCTGGATTCGTCTTGCATCGGGGAGGGCGCTCAGTCTTGCGGCGGGGCGCCCGCAGGTTCGCGGGCCCGGCTGTCGCGTTCGGCGGCGAGCCTTATCAGCGCGCTTTTCATATCGTCAAGGAGACGCGGCCAGGGGCGGGTGGTCACGCCGCCGCGGGCGATGAACACATAATCGTATCCCGGCCGTGCGAGATCGGCCAGCAGCAGGCGCGCGGCCTCGCGCAGACGCCGCTTGGCGCGGTTGCGCACGACGGCCCCGCCGATGCGCCGGGTGGCGGTGAAGCCCGCCCGGACCAGCGGCCTTTCGTCGCCTCGCGGACGGGCCTGGACGACGACGGCGCCCCTGGCGCACGACGGCGCCTGGGCGCAGGCCAGGAAGTCGGCGCGTTTCTTCAGGCGTTCGATGGGAAAGGCGGCGTCGGCCATGCCGACACCCACGCGGCTCGGTTCGCTCAGGCGCTCAGGCGCTTGCGGCCCTTGGCGCGGCGACGGGCGAGCACCTTCTGTCCGTTCTTGGTGGACATGCGCAGGCGGAAGCCGTGACGGCGCTTGCGCACAAGTCGGGACGGCTGGAAGGTCCGCTTCACGAGAGGGCTCCGGGTCGAAAATCGAGGCGCGGTGGATAGTTGAACGGGCCTGGGCTGTCAACAGCTCAGTGGCGGGAGAGCTCATCCTCCACGAACCAGACGAACCACGCGAACAAGAAAGCTATCCACGAGAAAGCCCGCGCATGCCGCCCAGGATCATGGCCAGGGTGAACTCGGTCGCGCCCGCGGTGTCCACGGGTCTGTTCTCCAGCATCTTGTCGCCCACCTCGCGCACCAGGCCGATGCAGGCGGCGGCCAGGTAGTCGGCGTCGGCGCTCGGCGCCTGGCGGGCGGCGATGGCCTCCTCGATCACCCCGCGCACCTCGGCGAAGACGGCCTGGTGCTCGGGGCTCTGCCGGCGGACATAGGCATGGGTCTCGCCGGCGGGGCGGCGCGCGGTCCAGGCGGCATGCTCCTCGGCCAGGAACTCGAAATAGGCGCCGATCGCCGCCTGGGCGAAGCCTTCGAAGTCGGGCGCCAGGCTGCGCAGGCTCTTCAGCACCGGGGCGAAGCGTCGCGCCCCGTCGGCGGCCAGCGCCTCGCGCACGTCCTCCTTGCAACGGAAGTAGTTGTAGAAGGTCCCGGCGGCCAGGCCGGTGCGACGGATGATGTCGCGCACGGTCGCCGCCTCGTAGCCGAGTTGGCCGAACACCTCGCGCGCCGCCTGCAGGATCGCCTCGCGGTTCTGCTGCTTGGTCTGTTCGCGCTTGCCGGCGGTGAGATCGGCGGCCTGGGACATGGGCTCCGGGGCGGATTTGAACGTGACGCCCGTCATTGTAGAGCGATGCGCGTCGAAAACGCAGGGGCTTCAAGACGATCGCCTCGTCGATAGGGAGCCTATCCGGAGACGCCGCCGATGCGCCGTGCTGGCCAAGGCGGCGGGGGCGGCATACTAACCCTGTCCGGATGGAGCGCCGAACCGCATGAGCTCGACTGACAGCGTGGCGACCAGGGCGGAGGTCCACGTCGCATGAGGCTCGCGGACTTCGAGGCCGGGCTCCTGGGGCCCACCATCGGCGGCTTCCTCGTGACCGGCGCGCCCCGCGGCCTGGGCTCGCTGATCGCGCTGACCTTCGTGCCCTGGATGGCGGCGCGGCTCGGCCCCCGGCTGGTCATGCGCACGGGCAAGGCTCTGCCTTCGACCGTGATCGAAGTCCACGCGGACTGAGGCTGGCGATGGGCCCGTCGCGCGCCGCCACTGGAACCCTGGAGCGGGTGCTCGCGACCTGCGGGCTGATGTTCGCCACGGTGATGAACGCGCTGGACACCACCATCGCCAACGTCGCCCTGCCGCACATGCGGGGCAGCCTCTCGGCGTCCCAGGACCAGATCACCTGGGTGCTGACCTCCTACATCGTGGCCACGGCGATCATGACGCCGCTGTCCGGCTGGTTCGCCCTGAAGATCGGCCGCAAACCCACCTTCCTGGCCTCGGTCGCCGCCTTCACCGCGGCCTCGATGCTCTGCGGCATGGCCACCAGCTTGCCGGAGATGGTCTTCTTCCGCCTGCTGCAGGGCTTTGCGGGCGCCTCGATGATCCCGCTCTCCCAAGCGGCGATGCTCGACCTCTGGCCGCGGGAGGTGATGCCGCGCGTGATGGCCGTGTGGAGCGCGGTGATCATGGTGGGCCCGATCCTCGGGCCCACGCTGGGCGGCTACATCACCGAGCACTACGCTTGGCGCTGGGTGTTCTACATCAATGTGCCGGTGAGCCTGCTGGCCTTCGTGCTGGTGCAGCTGTTCCTCGAGCGCGACCACGGCGGGCGGGCCAGGCCCTTCGACTTCCTGGGCTTTGCGGCCATCGTCCTGTTCACCGGCGCGCTCCAGCTGGTGGCCGACCGCGGCCCCAGCCTCGACTGGTTCGACTCGCGCGAGATCTGCATCGAGGCGATCCTCGCGGCCTGCAGCCTCTATGTCTTCGTCATGCAGGCGCTGACGGCGAAGCACCCGTTCTTCCACCGCGAGATCCTGCTCGACCGCAACTTCACCAGCTGCGTGGTGTTCGCCTTCTGCGTCGCGGTGGTGATGTTCTCCACAAGCGCGCTCCTTCCCACCTTCATGCAGAACCTGCTGGGCTATTCGGCACTGCAGAGCGGGCTTGCCTCAATGTACCGGGGCCTGGGCTCGCTGTGCGCCTTCGCCTTCGTCAATCCGCTGGCCCGCAAGATCGGGCCGCGGCGGACCATCGCGCTCGGCATGGCGCTGGTCTTCGTCTCCCTGCAGCAGATGGGGCGCTTCGACCTCGCGATGACCGACGCGCCGATCAAGCTCTCCGGCTTCGTGCAAGGGGTGGGCATCGGGCTGATGATCAATCCGGCCGGCGTGCTGAGCTTCTCCACCCTGGCCGCGGAGCACCGCACCGAGGCGGCGGTGTTCAGCAACATCACCCGCACCCTGGGCGCCAGCCTCGGCATCGCCGGCCTGCAGGCGATGTACATACGCCGCAGCGCCACCGCCCATGACGCGCTCGCCTCACGCATCGTCGCCAGCGACCCGATGGTCCGCTGGGCCCTGCCGCACGCCTTCGACGGCGCGCCGGGGCTGGAGCGGCTGAACGCGGAGGTGACGCGGCAGGGCGCGATGATCGGCTACGACGCCGCCTTCGGCGGGCTCTGCGTGCTGGTGATCGCCATGCTGCCGCTGCTCTTCATCATGCGCCCGGTCGAGGGTGCGGCCGGCGGGACCGTCGAGGCCCACGCCGACTGAGCGCTCATGCTTCCTTCCCCTCTGTGGCAGGGCTATCGCATATGGGCGAGGAGGGAGAGAAGGAAGTCGTCGTCCCATC
>CBJNAS010000158.1:0-7159 GCA_966434565.1 uncultured Phenylobacterium sp. | reverse complement strand
TGTTCAACGCGCCCTACCCGCCCGGGCGCGTGGAATTGGGGTACCAGAAGGCGACGTGGCACCCCTCGCATTTCTCATCGAGCTCGCCGCCGATCTTGAAGAGCGCCTCGGCATCCTTGCGATCGATGGCGTCCCGCGCCTGAAGGGCGGTGTCGCGCACCGAGGCGGCGAACAGGTTGAACCCCGGCCGATTGGCTGCCACCGCCCGCTCGATCTGCTCGGGCGGAAGCTCGCCCAATCCGGCCTGCGCGCCCGGGGGCGCGGCGTGCCGGCCCTGCATCATGACCAGGTTCATCGCCTCGATCAGGGTGATCGCATGGCGGCGAACCGCCTTCCAATCCTCGTCGGTCCGCGGCGCACGTCTGTCGACGCCCTTGGCGGTGGAGATCGTTGCGACGGAGTCCCAAAGGCCGTCAGCCGCGGGATCGACCGTAGACTCCATCAGCTCCTTGAGGCTCGCGACCGCCTGGAACGGCGGGGAGCCTGCGGCTCCGGAGCTGTGCGCCAGCTCGGGGCGACGACTGCAGCCTTGCAATGACCCCGCCGCCATGAGCCCCAAGACCGCCGCCATGACGCCTGCGGCCGACCTCAAATGTCCACGCCCCTGCATAGGTTCTCCAATCATTGCGCCCGTCGGCCTGCCGGCCGGATGCGCCCCGCCCCCCTTAAGCGCGGCCAGGCGCGGGGGGGCGGAAATAGCGGTTGCGAAACCGCTGCAGCGCCGCCGTAACCTCCCCCGAACCTCGGATCAGAAGGGCGATAGCGTGAAGCCGATCCAACGGCCGAAAAAGATCACCAGGACCCACAGCGCCAGCGAGGCTGAGCCGGCGACCTTCGCCAGGCGCGGGGGCGGCAGCGCGTCGTCCCAATCGTTGATCCGCCGATAGGCGGTCAGGTGGAAGAACGCCATGTTGGCGCCGGCCGCCAGGATGGCGAGCAATTTCCACTGGAACTGCGCATTGTGCGCGTAGGCGACCGCGTTGGAGGTGAACATCAGGCCGCCCGTCACGATCGCCAGGGCGAATGCGCCCCAGGTGAAGGGCAGCAGCTCGGCGATGAGCCGCCGCGTGCTGCGCCGATGCGCCGGATAGCCGACCAGGTGCAGATCGACGACGCTGATCGTGCCGAACACGAGCGTGATGGCCAGGACATGAAGCATCTCGATCGAGGGGAAGGCGGCGTTGTTCTCGCGAATGGCGGCCGACAGCGGCAGATCGTAGAGCTGTTGAAACAGAGCATCCAGGATCACGAAGGTCCCCTCTCCTTACCAATGGGCAGATCGACGAAGCGGGCGAAAATCAGGTGTAGGCGATCCAACGACCGCAGAAGATGACGGCGACCCACATGCCGAGCGAAAGCCAGGCGAGCGGCTTGGCCGACCTCGCCCAGGCCGCGTGTTCGAGCCGGAATTGCTGATCCAGGACCGGCTTTCTGAACAGCAGGGTGAGGGTGAAAGCCGTGACCACCAGCGCCATCTTGGTCCAGAAGACCGCGTTGGTGATCGTGCGGCCCGGTTCGGCCAGCACCATGGTGAGGCCGGTGAGCAGAAGGACGAGCAAGGCGCCCCACATCCACGGCAGATAGCGCCGGACGACGGCGGCGGGCGTCTCGTCGGTCGCGAACACGCCGGCCAGCCGCAGATCAGACACGAGCGTCGAGCCCACGAGGATCGCGATCGCCAGGATATGCACGCTCTGCACCGCCGGAATGAGCCAGTCGACCTCGCGGATCGATGTGCTCAGGGACGTGCCGTAGAGCCAGTCGCCGAAAGCTCGCAAGGACACCTGCTGATTCTCCTGTGAATCGGCGGGACGCCGACGGTCCGCCAAGGTCGATGTGGAGTGGAGATCTCAGCGATCGCCCACCGGGCGTGATCGCCGATGGGAAGAAGCCTTAGCCGCGTTGGCGGCCGGCCGACATTTCGAAACGGTTCGTTACGGCTACAAGGCCGCAGATACGTCCTGCAGCCCGGCGCGCCGCCGATCAAACGGTTTCGCTACCTTACGAAACGTCCACGCCGACGCTTCGGATTGCCAAGCTCGCGACGCCTTCGTTCAAGCCGGCCTTGCGGCTTCTTTTTCCGAAAGCTTCTGTTCGATGCGTCCTCGACCGACACTGTCCGCATGCCTGGCCGGCTTCGCCGTGTCCGCCGCCATGGCCAGCCACGCGGACGCCGAATCCCGCCCGCCGGCGCCCGCCGGGGAGGTCACTCCCAAAGCCGCGAGCGAAGTCGTCGTCACGGCTTCGCGTCTCGACCTCCTCGGTCGCGCGACCACGGCCAGCCAAGGGGTCGTCACCCGCAAGGAAATCGAGTTGCGACCGATCTTTCGTGTCGGCCAGCTCTTCGAAAGCATTCCAGGACTGGTGGTCACCATCCATTCCGGCGAGGGCAAGGCCAACCAATACCTCATTCGCGGCTACAACCTCGACCATGGCAGCGACTTCGCGAGTTTTGTTGACGGCATGCCCGTCAACCGGCCGACGAACACGCACGGCCAAGGCTACTCCGACCTGAACTTCCTCATCCCCCAGGTCGTATCCCGGATCGACTATACGAAAGGTCCCTATTTCGCGGCGGTCGGCGACTTCGGCGCGGTCGCCTCAGCCAAGGTGCTGATCGTCGACGAAATTCGCGACCAGATCGGCGTGACGCTAGGAACCGGCGGGTATCGCGACGTCTTCGCCGGCGGTTCATATTCCCAGGGGCGGGCGCGGCGCCTGATGGCGGCGATCGATCTCGGCCATTATGACGGACCCTGGCGGCCGCCGCAGAATTTCAGGAAAGTCAACGCGATCCTCAGATACAGCGAAGGATCGGCGGCGGACGGCGCCTCGTTGACCGCCATGTATTATCGAAGCAGCGGAGGGCTCATCACGGACCAGCCGCAACGCGCGGTCGAGGCGGGCTTGATCGACCGTTTCGGAACGCTGGATCCGAGCGACCACAGCCAATCGCTGCGCTACAGCCTGTCCGGCCGCATCACCAAGCCGCTCGGCCGCGGCCAAGTCGCGGCGGCGCTGTACGGGGTGCGCAGCACCATGACGCTCTGGAACAATTTCACCCACTTTCTTGACGATCCCGCTCACGGCGACCAGGAATCTCAGGGAGAGAGGCGGACAACCCTCGGCGGAGCCGCCGAATACAGTCAGAACGATCTCCTCGGACCGGTGGCGATCGATACGACGATCGGCCTGCAGGCGCGATACGACGATGTTTTCGTCAACCGGCGGCACACGCTTCACCGGACCACGGTGCTCGACTATTGCGAGGCGGAACAGGACGATGGTTCGACGATCGCCTATCCGGCTGTACAGTCCTATTGCAACGCCGATCGTGCGCGTCTGCTGGACCTGGCGCCCTACATCCAGGCGACGGTGCGGTGGACGCCCTGGTTGCGCACCGCGGCCGGCTTCCGCGAGGAGTATTATCACGCCCGGGATGTGAGCCGGGTGGCCCCGTTGGCCGGCCGCGGCCATCAATGGCTGGCGCAACCCAAGGCCAGCGTCATCCTTGGCCCTTGGTGGAAGACGGAACTCTACGTCAGCGCCGGCCGGGGCTTCCACTCCGACGACGTGCGCGGAGTCTTCGGCACCGTGCCGCAGGAGGGCGTCCCCCTCGCCGGCGGCAAGACGCCGCTGCTGGCGCGCACGTCCGGCATCGAGGCGGGCCTGCGCACCGACGTCATTCCGAAGACGATGCTGCAGGTCACCGCCTTCCAGCAGGATTTTCGCTCTGAACTGACCTACAACGCCGACACCGGCCAGGACGAGGCGGGAGCCCCGAGCCGACGCAAGGGAATCGAGGTCTCCGGCCAATATCGCCCACGGCCTTGGCTGGAGCTGAACGCGGATCTGGCCTTCGCCCGTGCGCGCTACCGCGCGCGAAATCTCGCCGCCTATGGTCTCGATCAGTCCTACATCGCCGATGCGCCGAACTTGACCTCTTCGTTCGGGATCCTGGTCGATAATCTCGGCGCCTGGTCCGGTGGACTTCAGTACCGCCGTCTCGGATCACAATCGCTCGCAGATGGTCATAAATATCCGCTCAGTCCTGGGTATAGCGAATGGAATCTGCAGTTTGGATATCGCCTGCCCAGCGACATTGAAGTGCAGCTGTCGATCTTCAATGTTTTCGATTCCCACGACGCCGCCGCCGAGTATTACTACCTCAGCCGCCTGAACGGGGAGCCTGCGGGTGGCGTCAGGGGCCTCCAGGCGCATCCCCTCGAGCCGCGTTCGGCCCGAATTTCGCTGACGAAGTTGTTCTGAGATCGGCGGCTAGACCATTCGCCGCCCAAGTAGACGCCGCCCCGGCTGGGCGCCCGACCTTTGGGCCGAGGGGGCCGGAGTGAAGTTGGCCGCTCTGCAGGACGCCCTCGGATGGCCCGGGGCGAACAGGGATCAGTTCTTGTTCGGCTCTGTATTCATGGTGACCGTGCCGTCTTTGTTGATGTTCAGCAGCGGATCTTGGCGATCGCAGAAATACTCCATTATCCGATAGTGGTCGTTGCGTTTGTAACCGTAAGTGAACCGATACGGTTCGGCGAGGACCTTAGGGTCTTCGATGACGATCTGGTCCTCCAGGCGGCCGGGACCCGTAAGCCTGATGAGTTCGGTGATCGTCATGTCGGCGCTGTGCGGAATTTCGAAGAACTTCACGTCTTCACGCACCCCGCGCGTGGTGACGAACAGCGTGCCGCCCTGCCAGTGGCCGGACGAGAAGCCATAGTACGACGGCGCAAGATCGTCGGGCTTGGGCATCGGTTGGTCGAGGTAGATCCGCCGGGTCTGGGTGAGGAATTCGGCCAGCACCGTCACCTGCCCGGGGGTCTGGAGGATCTGGAACGGGAATATGGCGCCCATGATCGTCGGCATCCCTTCGGGAATGCACAAGGTGCTCGGATCCACAAGAGGCGTGCCCGCCTTGAGCTTCGCGTCCCGTTCAGCCCGCAGCGCCTTCCATTGGCTGGCATAGGGCTCCTTCAGCTTAGGACCCCCGTTTGGCGCCGGAAGGTCCTGGAAGGTGCTTTCGTCGTGGGCGAAGGGGTCGGGGTAGATATTCCAGACTCCCGTGATGTCGGGCCGCTGGGCCGGCCGGCCGGCGGCTGCCGACGTCAACGGCGCCCCCAGGCCCATGGCCGCAACAAGCGCGAACGCGACTGCTCTCATAATGCTCGTCCTCATCCCTTTTTCACCCTCGCTCCGCATCACCGCGGAGCCGGCGGAGCGCGGGCCCGGGAGGCCGCGACGGACCCGCCCGCATCGTCCCGTCACCACGCTTTGAGCACCTTGCCGCCGGACAAGGTGACCGTTTTCAGCATCCCGCCGGGTTTGCCGTTGCGCAAAGGATAGAAGTCGATGTTCAGCTTCTCGCCTGGCTTGATGGTGTTAAATTTCCAGCCCGCCTGGCTCATCATGTTCGTGCTGCTGCACTCCAGCATGTAGCTCGTCGTCCCACCTCCATCCTTGACGTCAACGACGACATAGGCGTGCGGGTTGGTCCAATGGAACTCGCTCACAGTGACCCCGTCGAAATGCAGCACCTTCGTCTGGTCAAACATCGCAAACGAATGGTGCGCATCGGCTTGCGACACGGCGCCGGCCAAGCTGATCACAACAGCAACAGCCAACCTTCCACACACTTTCATTCTCAAACTCCGGATTGAAACTGGGCCTTCCTCACGCGTCGCATCGCGCCCCTGACCGGTGTCCATCCGGACGGGGCTTCCGATCCGGCGGGGGCGCCTCGACCTTCGCACCAGTGCACGGCTGGTCGCCCACGGCCCCTTACAGTTCAGTCGCAGAACATAGCACTCGCTGCGCCGCTGCCACGGCGATTACGGTGGTGAAACCGTTTCAGCGGGCAAGAGCCCGCCGCCGGCCGGCTGCGGCCTCGGCCTCACAGCTGTGGTCGTCGGCTGCTTCCGCCCCGGGCTAACGTTCCCGGCGCCCACAAGACGGTCGCGCTTGACTGCGGCGCTTGGAGCTCCACCACACGTCCGAGCACCCCAGCTGGCAGCGCAGCGTGGGGTGGGTTCGGCGGTACCGTATATAACGGTATCAATATTGCCTTAATGTGGGACACTGTTGCAAAACGTAAACGATTTCGGGGCCACCAGATGGGGAAAGATATGCGCTGCGGCGGGGAGTTGATGGGCAAGAAGGCCGGTGCAGGTAGAGGAAGCGCCATGACGTCGCAAATGGCGCTCGTGCTCGCCGCGCTTTGGAGTGGGACCGCCTATGCCCAGACTGCCAAGACCGCGCCGCCTGCTGCCGCGGAGAACGATGTCACGGAAATCGTGGTCACCGCGCGTCGCAAGGAAGAAACGCTGACCAATGTGCCGGCCTCCATCACCGCATATTCGTCCGACTTTCTGCAAAAGCAGAACATCCAGACCTTCGCCGATTACGCCACCAAAATCCCGAACCTGACCTTCCAATATGGCCAGGGCACTGATTTCTCCTCGGTGGGCTTCGTCGGCGGCCGGCAGACCACGATCCGTGGCGTCGCTGGATCGAACACGACCGCCTATTACATAAACGACACTCCGGTCCCCGCCTCGATCAGCCCGCAGACGCTGGACCTCGATCGGATCGAGGTGCTGAAAGGTCCGCAAGGCACCTTGTTCGGCGCGAGCTCGATGGGCGGCAATCTGCGCTTCATCACGCGCACGCCATCGCTCGTCTCGAATAGCTACACCGTCCAGGTTCAGGGCGGCGGCACGAAGGGAGGCGGCCACGACTTTGACGGCAATGTCCGGGCCGACGTGGTGTTGGTTCCGGATCGCGTCTCGCTCAACACCGCATTCGGCTACCTACGCGAATCCGGGTTCATCAGCCGGCGCTTCCCGGACGGATCGGGCAATTTCGACACCAAGCATGGCGACGGCCGGAATGACAGCTATTCCGGGGCCGCCACAATCCGCATCAGGCTCACGGATTCGCTGGAAGCCACGGTGAATGGCTTCGGCCAGGTCTCGAACCTCCACGGCTTTCCCGCTGCGTATGCGCCGCTTCCGGCCTATCGGCCGGTTTCCTACACGCTGGACCGCGATCGCGACGTCCAGGAATTCTCGCGCGATCGCTGGGGCGTTGGCGCGTTCGTGCTCAAATATAGCGGCAGCGGATTCTCCGCCATCTCGTCAACCAGCTATTTCGT
>CBJNAS010000157.1:0-7204 GCA_966434565.1 uncultured Phenylobacterium sp. | reverse complement strand
GGACCTTGGCGCCGGCCGGCGCGCGGGCGAGCTCCGGGCGCGCCAGGAAGCCGAAGCCGACGCCCAGCCCGACGGCCGCGGCGACGCCCGCCGCCAGCCAGGCGGGTCTGGGCGCGTGGCGGTGGGGCGGCTCGGGCGGATGGCCTGCGGGACCGCCCGCAAAGCCCCTGTAGGTGGTCCCCGACCAGGGGTCCCGGCCTTGGTCGATCGGCATCGGAAGAACCTCGCAGCGCCCTCGGCCGACCTAATCCGCGGATTTCCAGCGGGGTTGCAAAGGCGCAGCCGGGGCGGCGCATCAAATGTTCAGCCGCCCAACGTTCAGTCCCCCGAGGTTCAGTCACCCTGGGTGGACGCCTGGCGGGTCTGGTCCTCCAGTTCGGCGATGCGCGCCAGATAGACGTCGTGCACCGCCCAGGGGGCCTGGCGGGCGGCGGCCGCACGGGCGGCGAGCCAGCGCTGCTGCTGGCGCTGCAGGCGCTCGGCGGGGACGCCCGCCGCTTCGGCCTGGCGATAGGCCCTGGCGAGCTGGCGATCGGCGGCGCCCAGGGCCGGATCGGCGCAGGCGAGCGCCGCGCCGGGATCGGCCGACGCGCAGCGCGAGGCGCTCGCGAGGCGAACCTGGGGGGCGGAGCGGGCATGCGCCGCCTGGGCCTGCAGCTTCCTGGCCTGAGCCGCCCGGGCTTGGGGGTGAAGGGCTTGGGCGTGAAGGGCTTCGGCGTTCCGGGCTTTCTCGAGGCGCGCCTGGACGAGGCGGGCCGCCTGAAGCTTTTCGGCCGCCGCTTGCCGGGCTGCCGCCTTGCGTTCGGCGATCCGGTGGGCGCGGGCTTCGGATGCGGCGGCCAGGCGCACTTTTTCGAGGCGCATCTTTTCGAGGCGCGCCTTCTCCAGGCGGGCCTTTCCCAACCGGAGCTGGCCGCTTCCAGCGACGGCGTCCGCCTGGGCTTGCGCCGCGGCCTTGGCGGGGCGGGCCTTGTGCTCGGCAGGGTCGTGTGGCGGGGCCTTGGGCGCCAGGTCCAGCCTGGTCGGGGCGATGGCGTGCGCCTGAATCAGACCGGCGGCCGGCCGTTTGGGCGCGAGCGCCTCGGGCTGCGGCTGGACGTCCTGCGGCTTCGGGGCCGCGGGGCGCGGCGCGGCGGGCGCGGCGTCGACACGGATCTCGATCCGTCGCGGCGCGGGCGCGGCGGGCTGTGGCCGCGGTCGGGTGTGATGCGCGCCCCCGTGGCCGAGATCCTCGGGCCGGGCCCAGAAGCCGAGCCCGGCGCCCAGCAGGCAGGCCACGGCGACGCCCGCGGCCAGCAAGGGGCGCGGGCCGCCGTGCGGACGGCTGACCAGAGGGTCGTCGCGAGGGCCGTCGTCAGGTCGCCGGGAAGGGTCGTGCGGCATGAACGGGTCCCAAAAAACGCCAGGTCCCCGAGGCATGAATTCAGCGCGTCCGGCCATGTCCATGCCCGGATCCCGCCTCGATCTTGCGCTCTCCCGGCCGCAATTGAGGCACAATCCTG
The DNA here is from genome assembly GCA_966434565.1 of uncultured Phenylobacterium sp. GTDB lineage: Bacteria > Pseudomonadota > Alphaproteobacteria > Caulobacterales > Caulobacteraceae > Phenylobacterium. The sequence continues at coordinate 5,702 of CBJNAS010000157.1, read as the reverse complement.
GCCGCAAGGCCAGCGCCGAGCGGCGGGCAGATCGTCTCAGGCCTGCGAAGTTTCAGGCGCTTAGAGCCATCCGCGGGCGCGAAGGGCGCGGGCGTGGGTGCGGCTGACCGGCGCCGCCGTCCCGTCCGGCAGGGTGAGCGTCGCGCGGCCGTCGGAGCGCCGGACCTCGCGGATCGCGCCGCGCGCCACCCACCAGGAGCGGTGCGTCTGGGCGCCGTCCAGCCCGTACAGCTCGGCAAGGGCGTCGGACAGGCGCATGAGGACGAGGTCACGCCCTTTGGACGTATGCAGGCGCAGGTAATGGTCCTCCGCCTCCACGGCCCAGAGCTCGGCGCCCCGCAGCTTCGGCGGCAGGCGCTCGAGGAACCGCGGCGTGGGCGCCGCCGCCGCATGCGCCCCCGCCTCGCGGCGGGCGCGCTGGGCATGGGCGGCCCAGAGGCAGAAGAAAAGCGCATTGCCGAAGGACACCGGCATGAAGGCCGGCAAGGACGAAAGCGGCGGCCCGCGGCGCGCGACCAGCTGCAGGGCGGTCCAGACCAGCAGCGCCATCGGCGCGGTCATGGCCAGCGCCGCCAGGGTCCCGTGCAGCGGCCAGCGCGCGGCGATCGCACGGTTGCGCCCGATCCAGGCGTAGGCGACGACCCCCATGGCCGTGGCCAGGATGGAGAGCGTCACCATCAGCAAGGTGCGCGGAAGCCAGGGGATGGCGTCCGAGCGGTAGGCCCCGACCAGGGACAGGAACAGGCCGATCACGGTCGCCGCGCCGAGCCGGCGCCGGATCGCGGCCCCGTACGGCCCTGTCGTTCGCGAAGCGCCAGCGGCGGCGGGCGTCGTTTCGCGAAGGCTGGCCGTCATCCGGCGTAACCGTGCTGGCGCATGCCGCGGGCGGGCCTCCATCACCTCGCGAGCGCCCGCCGCAGGGGCGCCGCTTCGACCGGAGATAGAGGATGTCGATCGTTTCGCAAACGTCCAGGCGGGAAGGCAGCAACGGGCGCGGCTTGCTCGCGGCGCTTCGGCCGATCGCCGCGGACCTGGGCGGGACGCTCGCCTTCTACCTCGTCTACCTGGCGACCGGATCCGCCCGCGTCGGGGCTGTCGTCGGGCTGGCGCTTGGGGTCGGACAGCTGCTCGCGCTGACGATCCGCAGGCGCAAGGCGCCGCCGCTGCTGGTGATGAGCGTCGTCCTGACGGTGGTGCTGGGCGGCCTCACCTTCGCCGCCCAGGATCCGCGCTTCCTGCTGCTCAAGCCCAGCATCGTCTGCGCCTGCGTGGGGCTCGCCATGCTGCCGCGGGGCTGGCTGGCGGCCTACCTGCCGGGCGTGGTCCGCGAGCACGCGTCCGCCGCCGTCATCGATCGCGCCGGTTGGGCCTGGGCCGGCCTGATGTTCGCGACCGCGCTTTTGAACGTCGCGCTCCTCGCCGCCCTGCCGCCCAGGCTGGCGGCGGCCGGCCTGACGATCTGGGCGAGCGCCTCGAAGCTCGGCCTCTTCGCGGCGCAATACCGCGGCCTGCGCCGGACTGTGCGGCGCGCCCTGGCCCGGGCGGCATGAGGTCGCACGACGGCGATCTTCTTTCAGGAGCTCGCCATCACATCTTGCGGGTCATCTATTCCTGCCCGGACGATGTGGAACCTGGTCTTCGGCTGAGCTAATCAGGCTGCAGCACGCGACACGCTTCCGTCACGTTCGGCGCGCAATGCCGATCCGGAAGGTCTCGCCGCCCGAGGGCCGATGCACGAGCTGGTATTCCACGATCCGACGGGGCGGCGCGCGCGCAGGATGCGGCTGTTCTGGGGCCTGCTGGTCTCGCTGGGGGCGCTGCTGATCGCGGCCTTCTTCGCCACCCTCGCGACCGCGCCGCACCTGCCTGAGTTGGCGCTGAAGGATCCGCGCGTGCTGCAGGCCCTGCACGCGGAGACCGCCCACAAGCTGAAGGGGCGGCAGCACTGGACCAAGATCCCGCATCCGCGCGCGCCGGCGAGCGGCGGGCCTCCGCAGCCGCTCTCGGTCGGCTTCTATGTCTCCTGGGACGAGAGCTCGCGCGAGTCGCTGATCGACCACGTCAACGACCTGGATATCGTCTCGCCCCAGTGGGTGCAGCTGAACGGCTCGGACGGGCAGGTGGACGTCACCACCGACGCGGAGGCGCGCGCCATCATCGCCGCCGCCAAGAAGCCGCCCTCGATCATTCCAGGCATCATCAATGCGCGCAACAGCCTCTGGGACGGGCCTGAGGCCGACGCCCTGCTCGCCAATCCGAAAGCCCAGCAGGCGCTGATCGACAACCTGGTGAAGCAGGCCCAGAAGCGCGGCTTCGCGGGCTATGTGTTCGACCTGGAGAACCTCTCGGCCGCCTCCATCCAGCGCTATCCCGCCTTTCTCGCCAAGGCCCGCGCGGCCCTCAAGCCGATTGGTCGAGAAGTCTGGGTGACGCTGCCGTTCGACGAGAACTGGCCGCTGAAGCGGCTGCAGAACGCCGCCGACGCGGTCGTGCTGATGGCCTATGACGAGCACTACGGCACCGGCGATCCCGGCCCCCCCGCCGGCCAGGACTGGTTCGAGCAGTGGCTCGACAAGGACATGCGCCAGCTCGACCCGGCCCGCACCATCATGGCGATCGGCGCCTACGGCTACGACTGGACGCTGCCGGAGAAGGGCAAGCCCGGCCTGACGAGCAAGACGGGGACCGCCGAGGCGGTGACCTTCCAGGAGGCCACCCAGACGGCGCACGATTCCGACGCCCAGCCGCAGATGGACGAAGCCAGCCTCAACCCGACCTATGCCTACGTCGACGAGAACGGGCGCAAGCACGCCGTCTGGTACCTGGACGCCTCCACCGCCTTCAACCAGATCCACGTGGCCGACGGCTTCCGGCCGATGGGTTATGCCCTGTGGCGCATGGGCGGCGAGGACCAGCTGGTCTGGAAGCTGATGCGCCACGACTACGATCGGACCAGCCCCGCCGGCTTCGACGTGCTGCAGCCCGGCCAGGACGTCGACTTCGACGGCTCCGGCGAGGTCCTGCGCGTGGAGGACACGCCCCGGCCCGGCCACCGCCAGATCAGCATCGATCCGGACACTGGCTTGATCGCCGGCGAGCTCTACGACCAGCTGCCGACGTCCTATGTGGTGCAGCGCTACGGCTGGCATCCGGGCTGGGTGGCGCTGACCTTCGACGACGGGCCGGACGGCCGCTGGACGCCGAAGCTGCTCGACATCCTGAAGGCGAAGCACGCGCCGGCGACCTTCTTCGTCATCGGCAAGAACATGTCCCGCTTCCCGGGCCTGGTCGACCGCGAGATCCGCGAGGGCCACGATGTGGGCAGCCACACCTGGACCCATCCGAATATCGGTCAGATCCCCGCCGCCCAGACGGTGGTGGAGCTGAACGCCACCCAGCGGCTGTTCGAGACCATCACCGGCCGCTCCATGCGCCTGTTCCGGCCGCCCTACTTCGGAGACGCCGAGCCCTCGACCCCGCGCGAGGTGGCGCCCCTGCTGGCCGCCCAGCAGCAGGGCTACCTCTCGGTCGGGCTGCGCATCGACCCGGACGACTGGAAGAAGCCCGACCCCGCCCACATCGTCGCCACCACCATCCAGCGGCTGCAGGACACCAACCGACCCGGCCAGATCGTGCTGCTGCACGATTCCGGCGGCGACCGCAGCCGCACGGTCCAGGCCCTGCCGGAGCTGATCGACCAGATCCGCGCCCACGGCTACAGGCTGGTGACCGTGGGCCAGCTCGCCGGCATGACCGACACCCAGGCCATGCCGCCCACCTCGCGCACCTCGGTCGAGTTGCTCCTCGACCGGCTGGGCTTCGGCTTCTTCCACGACCTCGAACTCACGCTGCAGTGGCTGTTCATCACCGCCATCGCGCTGGGCGTCGCGCGCCTGCTGTTCCTGGCGACGCTGGCCTTCGTGCACCGGGTGCGCATCGACGGGCGCACCCCGCCCATGCCCGACCCCGACCACGGCCCGCTGGTCAGCGTGCTGATCCCCTGCTTCAACGAGGAAAAGGTGATCGTCGCCTCCGTGCGCCGGATCCTCGCCTCGGCCTGGCCGAAGCTGGAGGTGCTGGTGCTCGACGACGGCTCGACCGACGCCACCGCGCGGGTGGTGGCGGAAGCCTTCGGCGGCGAGCGGCGGGTGCGGCTGCGCAGCTTCGAGAACGGCGGCAAGGCGCGCGCGCTGAACCGCGGCCTGGTCGAGGCCAGGGGCGACATCCTGGTGGCGCTCGACGCCGACACCCTGTTCCCGCCCGACACCATCCCCCGGCTGGTGCGCTGGTTCGACGAGCCGGCGGTGGGGGCCGTCGCGGGCAACGCCATCGTCGGCAACCGCCGCAACCTGATCACCCGCTGGCAGGCGCTGGAGTACGTCACCGCCCAGAACCTGGAGCGCCGGGCGCTGGCGGCGCTGGGCGCGGTCACCGTGGTCCCGGGCGCGGTGGGCGCCTGGCGCCGCGCCGCGCTGGAGGCGCTGGGCGGCTATCCGTCCGACACCCTGGCTGAGGACCAGGACCTCACCATCGCCGTGCAGCGGGCCGGCTGGCGGGTGGAGTTCGACCCTACCGCGCGCGCCTACACCGAGGCGCCGGAGACCATCTCGGGCCTGCTCAAGCAGCGCTTCCGCTGGTCGTTCGGCACCCTGCAGTGCCTGTGGAAGCATCGCGCGGCGCTGTTCAATCCGGCCCGGCCGGTGCTCGGTTTCGTGGCTTTGCCGCAGATCTGGCTATTCCAGATCGTGCTGACGGCAGTGGCGCCGCTGGTCGACCTGGCGATCGTCTGGAGCGCGCTCTCCTCGCTCTACGGATGGTTCTTCCACCCGGTGGAGTGGTCGCCGGACGACCTGATGCGCCCGCTGTTCTTCTGGGCGGCCTTCATCTTCCTCGACCTGTCGGCCGGCGCGCTCGGCATGGCGCTCGAGCGGCGCGCCCCCTGGCGCGATCTGGTGTGGATGCCGGTGCAGCGGTTCGGCTACCGCCAGTTGATGTACTACGTGGTGGTCAAGTCGATCGACGCGGCCCTCCACGGGGTGCGGGTCGGCTGGGGCAAGCTGGAGCGGCGCGCCACCGCGGCGGTGGAAGGGGCGGGCTAGCCGGCGAGCCGGCGCCTGGAATCTGGGCAAATTCAGCGCAGTAGCGCTTCGGCGCCCGCCCGCGCGGCAGATTTCATGACCTTCGCCGCGGGCCTTCGCCGCATTGCCGCAAAAGCGCTCCGCATGCGCGAAAATCCGCTTCGGGTGCGGTTGCCAGCCTTGGGCATGGCGCCTATAAGGCGCGCCATTCGCCGCCCGGCGACGTCCACAGGCAAGCGCCCGCGACCTCATGAACATCCACGAACACCAAGCCAAGGCCGTCCTCAAGGAGTTCGGCGTCGCGGTTCCGCGCGGCTTTGCCGCCTTCACCGTCGAAGATGCCGTCAAGGCCGCCGAGCAGCTCGGCGGGCCGGTCTACGTCGTCAAGTCGCAGATCCACGCTGGCGGCCGCGGCAAGGGGCGTTTTGAGGGCCTTGGCCCAGAGGCCAAAGGGGGCGTTCGAGTCGTCAAGTCGGTCGAGGAGGTCAAGGCCAACGCCGCCGAGATGCTCGGCCGCGTGCTGGTGACCCACCAGACCGGGCCGAAGGGCAAGCAGGTGAACCGCCTCTACATCGAGGAAGGCGCCGCGATCGCCAAGGAATTCTACCTGTCGCTGCTGGTCGA
>CBJNAS010000156.1:0-7269 GCA_966434565.1 uncultured Phenylobacterium sp. | reverse complement strand
GCGTCTGGGCAGCGATGTAGGTCTTCAGCACTTTTCGACTCCTCGGAGGAATGGTCCAAAAAGGCGGGCGAAATACTCTGCGCCGCACCGATCGCGCGGATCGGACGAAGAGACCCTAACAGGGGGGCAGGAGGCGGCGGGCCGTCGGGCCAGCGCTCGGGACGTGCGAGCTTTGCGGGTATAATGCTTAGAAAAATAACGGGAAAATGTCCGTCTTAACTTTTCCTCAAGGGTCAATTTGCCGCCACGTTCCGTAGGTCGGCGCGGCGAATTCGTAAAAAAATGATGGTCTGAGGCAACGCTTTCGCAGCTTCTCCAATTCTTGGGGGCCATGGCTGGGGAGCTGAACCATGGCCCGTTCGGACATCGCCGCGGCGCGCGCCGACCTCTATATCCCGCGGTCTTTCGCGGAGGCGCTCGAGCAGGCGAGGCGTGAGGCCGAGGACGCGCGGTCCGCCGCCTACATTCCCGACCACCCCGCGCTGCGCGCCCTCCTGGGGGCCTTGATGTGCGCCGGGCCCGGGGCCGCCGCGGCCGGCTGGCGCCCGTCGGACTTCGGCGCCCAGGTCATCCAGCGCGTCGGCCTGGACCCGATCCGGGTGCAGCTGCACGCCGAGAGCGGCCAGGCCGCCTGGCGCGAGGTCTGCGCCGTCTCGCCGCTGGCGCTCGACGTCCTGCTGGTGGTCGTCGACGATTTCGAAGCCCAGGGCGGCGAGGTGCGCCTGGTGCGCTGCGCCGACATCCTGGACGCCAAGGGCTGCCGCCGGTGGGGGGAGGAGCGCCACGCCCTCGAGGAACAGATCGGCCGCGAGATCATGCGGCTGGGGCGGATCTCGGTGGGTGCGTCCGAGCAGCCGGTGTTCTCGGTGACTCCCGTCGGCGAGCGGCCGACCAGCTTCGTGGTCAGCCTCGATCCGGTGGTGCGGGCTCTCTGGTCGGCCGCGCCGTCGCGCCCGTTCAGCCGCCGGGTGCTGGTGTTCGATCACCGCATGAACCGCGGCGCCGACGTGCTGGCCAAGAAGCTCGGCCTCTATTTCAGCCTGGCGGGCGCGGGCGGCCGTCCGGTGACGCGCAGCGTGCGCGCCCTGCTGCGGGCGGCCGGCGTGCTGCACGAACTGTCCGGCGGGGCGGCCCGCGGCGGACGCCTCGCCGACCGCTTCGAGGAAGCCCTGTTGCGGCTCGAGGAGAGCGGCCTGTTCGCCGCCGCCTACCGCGGCGGCGGACGGGGGCAGGCGCCGCAGTCGCGGATCAAGGGCTGGATCAAGCGCTGGCTGGACGCCGAGCTCGTCATCGAGACCTGCGCCTGACCGGCCCCGGTGTGCGCCAGTGTGTCGATCCCCGGGAGCGCTGTGATGGGGGCCTTGGACCGCCTCGGCGACGCGCAAGCGCCCACAGGCTTTCGCCGCGAGCTCCTGCGCCACCTGCCCTCCCTGCGGCGCTTCGCCTACTCCCTGAGCGGCTCGCACGCCGACGCCGACGACCTGGTCCAGGCCGCGGTCGAGCGGGCGCTGCGGGCCCAGGACCAGTGGCGGGAAGGCAGCCGGCTCGACAGCTGGCTGTTCCGCATCGCCCAGAACCCCTTGCGCGACCAGCAGCGCGCCGCCCGCGCCCATGAGGTGGACCTCGCCGAGGCTGGCGGGGTGTCGGGCGAGGACGGGCGCGAGGTCGTGGCGCGCCGGGCCGTCCTTCGCGCGGTGCAGCGAGGGTTCGCCGAGCTCTCGCCGGAGCAGCAGACGGTGCTCAGGCTCGTGGTCGTGCTGGGCGCCTCATATGATGAAGCGGCGCGAACACTCTCGCTGCCAAAAGGGACTATAATGAGCAGGCTGGCGCGCGCCCGCATGGCGCTCGCCGCGAAGGTCGCGGGCGATCGATCATGAGCCGGCTCACCGACGAGGTCCTCAGCGCCTACATCGACGGCGAGCTGCAGCCGGCGGAAGCCGCGCGCGTCGCGCTCGAGCTCACGCGCGATCCGGAGGCGTTCCGCAGGCTGAACGCGCTGCGCGCCGGCGACGCCGTGATCCGCGATGCCTTCCATTGGCCGATGGCCGGTCAGTCCGCCCTGGCCGAGCGCTTCGTGGCGGAGACCGAGCGCGAGTCAGCCTGGCGCCGGCCCCTGTCGATCGCGGCCTTCGTCGCCACCGGGGTGATCTTCGTGTCGGTCGCCGGCTTCGCCGCCGGCCAGTGGACCGCGCCGCGCGAGGTGCGGATCGACCCGGATCGGGGCGCGCTCGCCGCCGGCGGCCTCGCCCACGCGCTCGAGACCCAGTCCAGCGACGCTTCGGGGCCCTTGCGCATCGCCTTGACCTTCCAGGCCAGGGACGGCCGGTACTGCCGCCAGTTCGCCTTCGCCGGGGGCCTGCAGGGCGTAGCTTGCCGCTACCAGCGCGGCTGGCGGCTCGAAGCCCTGTCGACGCCCGACCCGGCGGCGGACGGCGGGGCGATGGCCCGTACGGTGGCCGACATCGGCGTCAGCCAGACCATCGGCCTCACGCAGGAACAACGGCTGATCGGCTCGGGCTGGCGCGACGAGGGCGCGGCGCTGGCGTTGAGATAGGGTGTGGGCGTCGGCGTTCAGACCGCGAGCCGGGCCTGCCGCGGCGGGCGGGCGGCCTTGCCGGGCGTGCTCCGCGCCGGCTCCGGCGCCGCGCCGATGAGCTGCACCAGGCGCTCGCGGCCGCGGCTGACCCGGCTCTTGACCGTGCCCACGGAGCAGCCGCAGGCCTGCGCCGCCTCCTCGTAAGTGAAGCCCGAGCCCACGACCAGCAGCAGGGCCTGGCGGGTCTGCTCGTTCAGCTCGCCCAGCGCCTCCATCAGCTCGTCGTACTGCAGCCGCCACTCCTGGTCCGGCTCGGTGCGCAGGTCGCGCGTGAAGCGGCCCTCGGGATCGGAGACGAGCTTGGGCCGCGAGAGGCCCGCCAGGTAGACGTTGCGCAGGATGCGGAACAGCCAGGCCTTGAGGTTGCTGCCCGGCTGGAAGGTCTTCCGGAAACGCCAGGCTCGCGCGAGGGTCTCCTGGACCACGTCGTCGGCTTCGGCCGACGACCGCGTCAGGACGAAGGCGTGCGCCCTGAGCTTGGGAATCAGGCGCACCATCTCGTCGCGGAGCCACACATCCATCGGGATCGCCTCCATTGGACGGCGGAGAGCCTCGGGGCGCGATACGTCCCGTCGCGGCCTCCGCATCGACCAGCACATGTCGACAACGTCACGATGAGCGCCCTTATTCCCGGGCGGAAGCGCCCAGGCGCCCCCGACTTCTGTCATGTGATAATTGGCCTGTCGGATTTTTCGCTGGCGCGCCGGCGCGGCAACAAAGCCTTGTTATATTTTGTATTTTTTGTTCCCGCGCGGGCGGAATGGAACTTTTTCGGCGGCGCGCTGAAGCTGTGCAACCATATTGGCCGAAGCCTGATTTCACACTGCGACCGACACTTACGAGCCCCCAGTCTGTGCCGGTCAGGCCGGCTCCCGCCAGCACTGCTCTCGGCCGCGGAGCGAGGAGCCGGCCACCGCTCGGCGGCTTCAGCGTCGATGTCACCTTATGCGCAAAGCATGCGGCGGGATCTACCAAATGAGTGTTCCCGTGGTCGCGCGGGAACGTGCGCCGGCGGCGCCCGCCCAGGCTCATGCAAGTCGGCAAGCGCCGATCAATCGAGGGAAGGATTGCGCCGCCTCAGCCTGACTGCCGCGCGGCTCGGCGCGTCCGCCGACAGATAGTACCAGGCGTCCGCCAGCATGTGGCGCAGGTGGGCTCCGGCGGTCTGGCCGCCAAGCAGGGCGCCCGGGAACATGATGAGCGAGCGTTCGACGGACGGCATGCCGCGCCGGCGCAGGTCCGCGTCGAACCAGAGGGTCGCAAAATTGTTCCCGGCAAGCATCGCCATAGCCATGGTGAACCAGGGGCGCGGATTGCATTCGAGCAGCGCGAGCCGGCCGTCCGCGCCCAGCCTGGCGTCGAAGTTCACGATGCCGTTCAACTCCGCGAGGGCCGCGACCCGCTCGACAAGAGCCGCGAACTGCGGCGCGCCGAAGAAGTCGATGCCGGTGTGAACCGGCTTGCTTCCGACCAGCCGGGTGACGTGCCGGTAAGCCTGAAACGCGACCACGCGCCCGCCTTCGCAGAATGCGCTCGCGCTCAGGTCCCTGCCCGGAACGTAGTCCTGGACCAGGATCGGCCGGTAGCGTACGCGCCAATGCGGGTCGCCGGCATCGACGATCCGCACGCCGGCGCCGCCCTGGCCGCCGAGCGGCTTCAGGACCGCGAGCGCCCCCGGCGCGCGCTGGGCCAGCACACGTCGGGCCTCGGCGTCGTCGGCCGCCACGACCGTTGGGGGATGGGGCAGGCGGGCCGCCTTGCAGAAGGCCGCGAATGCGTCCTTGCGCGCCAGGAGGTCGAGCGCCGCGAGGGAGGGGGTTGGCGCGCAAGGCGCGGCAAGCCGGCGCGAGTGCTCTGCCAGGAACCGCGTGGCCGCGAGGTCCGCCGGCACAATGATCGCGTCACCGAGCCGCTCCGCGACGCGGTCGACCTGCCCGACGAGGCCAGGACTGGTGAAGTGCTGCTCGGCCTCGATGAACTCGGCGCAAAAGCGCGAGGCGCGCAGGCCGCGCGTTGGCCACGAACTTTCGCCGATGCTGCCAAGGACCACGACCCGCGCCACCGACTCGACGGCCTGGACGCAGCGCAGCACCTGGTATCCGAGGCGCCCGTTGGCCGCGAGCAGCAGCACGGTCCGGCCGTGGCCTCGGGCGGCCGCCCGGCTGGGCGACACTGGACAGGTGATTTCGGACGCCGCGCCCATTGGCCCGCGCCTTTCTCCTGTACGCCGTTCGATCTGGCGTCCGAGCGTGCTGTCGTCATGTCGCATAAGCTGGCCGCGGCAGGGCCGCGCGATCAGCCGGCTCGCTTGCCTCCGAGGCGTCTTGGGATAGGATGGTGACAGGTCCGAACTGCCTCCGCGAGGGTGCTATCAGGGCGAGGGCGGCGGCGAGCCAGAAGAGCACGCCTATTTCTCCGACCAAGGTCGACGCGGAGCCCATGCCAATGGCCTGCGACAGGGCAATGGTTCCCAGCGCCACATAGAGGTCAGTCTCCCCTGCCGAGCCCGCCCGGCTGATGATCGCCAGAAGAATGATCGCGATCATTCCCATGTAGAGCGCGCCGCCGATGATGCCGAGGGACAAGAAGATTTCTATGGGCTCGCCGTCGATCACCCGCGAATTCGTATTGAAGTTCGCCGCGGCATTCGCGATCCCAACGCCGTCTCCGAACGGGCGGTCTGTAAGCTCGTCGACGAATTGACGATAGCTCGCCCAACGTTCATTCAAGCTCTTGTCCTGGCCGATGGTCGAAAAGGTCTCGAACCGACCCACGACTGTCTTCTCGAGCCGAGGGTTCATCAGGGTCAGCTCTGTCAGCTGTGTCAGCAGAATGGCGGCGGCGGCGAGAACCAGTAGCGAAGTGCGCATGCGGCTCGAGCCGAAAACGAACATCAGCGCCAGGCCGAGTCCAAAGGTGAGCCAGGCCGTACGGAAGACCGTCAGCGCAAGGGCCAGTCCGCCGGCCGCGACGCTCACCCACCGCAGGCGACCTCCTGCGGACAGGCAGATGAGGCTCAAGGCGACGAGGTAGAAGGCCAGGGAGGCGGGCGAGTTGAGCGGCCCGAATACGCGAACTTCGAAGGGCACTGGGTAACCAATCGCGCCCATGCGCGAGTCGAGCATCCATCTGATGTCCCACAGCGGAGGCGCCACGTACTGATACACGCCGTACAGACTGATCAGCGGCAGGCCCACGAGGGCAAGGGCCTTGAGATGGCGGGTCATCTCCTGCCACCGCCTGGCGTTGACCATTATGTAGCAAGCGAAGAGGGGCGGAACGATCCAGCGCAGGAGGTCAATGACCCCTGGGAGCCAGCGGCCGTGTGCCACCGCAAGGAGAAACCCGTAGAAGATCGCCAGGAAAACCCCGAACATCGGCGCCTGGATCGGCGACCTGGCGCTCATGAAGAACCGAGGCGCCTGAAGGCTCGACCAGCCCATCGCCAGATAGGGCGCCAACATCAAGACATTCGCCTTGGCATATCCGGCGTGGCCGTCCACGACCCGTCGCACAAACGGGGTCAGAAGGAACAGCCACAGGCAAAAGGCGAGGTATGGGCCCGGACGTCCGCGCATAAAGAGCCAGCCGGCAATCAGCGCCGTGAGAGCCGGAAAATACCAGCGTACGGCGGGGGCGAGCGGCGTCGCGGCGGGGGCGGCAAGAAGGCCGATCACGACGAGGCAGAGCAGCTGGTCGTGAAACGGGCGTAATGGACGCGCCGGGACGCGGCGGGCGGGGGCCGACGTCCACCTGAGCTCCAGGGCGGAAGCGGTCATTTCGCTGGTCCGCGGAGGCGTTCAGCTCGGGGCCGAGCAACTGGCGCAGGAGGTCGCCAGCGAACTTCACTGCAAAGTATCGCGCCCATCTGGCCTCGCGTTTCGTGCCCCGGATCTGCGGCGGGCTCGGTCAGGAGACCAGCCGGCCGCAAATCACGCCTCCCGCAGATTGGTGAGGTAGCGCTGCGCGGGAGCTGGGGACGTCACCTGTGGAGGGGAAGCGGGCGCCCCACCCCCGACCCACCCTGCCTCAGGGCTGGGCTGCCGCTGGGTCGATTTCGATTCGTCGCGTTGGCAGGAGGCCGGGCCAGCCGGTTCCTGCCGTTTCGGCGCGGGCGCCTTGGCGTGGGCTCCCTTCGGCTCGAAGCTTGGCCGCGATGGGAATAATGGCGAATCTTGGTCGCCCATGCGGAAGACAGCGCTCGGCCGGTTCGGCCAAGTTGATAATTGTGAAGGCGCCGGTCGGGCCGCCTGGCGCCAGCCGGCTCGCCGTGGCCGGCGCGCATGTCATATTACGGCGCAGCTATGGCGCCGAAAGGCGGCGAGCGCTGCAAGACGGCGCGCCCATGGCCTACAGCCAAGTCTTCGACTCGCCGCAAAGTGATTTCGTGGGGCATTGGTGCGGATGAGTGCGCTCGCGTTTGTTGAGATCTAAGTTTGAAAATATTTGGTGAGACCTGATGATAATCCCAGGTTCGCTCAAAGAGTTTCTTAGATTTGGAGCGCGTCAATCCGCGCTCAGCACCAGGTGCGGCTTATCGTCCACGTTTTTGATCTTCATTTGTTGTCTAACCCTCTGCGCTATTCCGGGTGGCAGGTCTCAAAACCTGCCGCTGTCGCCAGGGGAGCGCAGCTTGTCTCAGACCATCGAAGCCTCGGCCTTCATCTCGTCGC
>CBJNAS010000155.1:0-7279 GCA_966434565.1 uncultured Phenylobacterium sp. | reverse complement strand
GATCTGCACGCCGACCGCGGCCGGCAGGCCGTAGCCCATGGTGCCAAGGCCCCCCGAGGTCATCCAGCGGTTCGGCTGGTCGAAGTGGAAGAACTGGGCCGCCCACATCTGGTGCTGGCCGACCTCGGTGGTGACGTAGACGTCGCGGTCCTTGGTCAGCTCGTAGAGCCGCTGGATCGCGTACTGCGGCTTGATGAGCTGGCCGTCCTGCCGGTAGCGGAACGACTGGCGCGCCCGCCAGGCGTCGATCTCGCGCCACCAGTCGGCCAGCGCGCCCGGGTCGATCTTGGACTGGCGATGCTTCCAGACGGCGATCAGGTCCTCCAGCACGGAGGCTGCGTCGCCGACGATGCCGACGTCGGCGCGGACGTTCTTGCTGATCGAGGAGGCGTCGATGTCGATGTGGATCTTGCGCGAGGTGGGCGCGAAGGCGTCGAGCCGGCCGGTCACCCGGTCGTCGAAGCGGGCGCCGACGCAGACCATGACGTCGCAGTCGTGCATGGCGTTGTTGGCCTCGAACGAGCCGTGCATGCCGACCATGCCCAGCCACTTCGGGTCCGACGCCGGGAAGGCGCCCAGGCCCATCAGCGTCGAGGTCACCGGCGCGCCGGTCAGCTCGGCGAGCGCGCGCAGCAGCTCGGCCGCGCGCGGGCCGGCGTTGATCACGCCGCCGCCGGTGTAGAGGATCGGCCGGCGCGCGGAGGCCAGCAGGGCCGCGGCCTCGGCGATGCGGCCGGGGTCGCCCTTGGTGCGCGGGGCGTAGTTGTGCGCCGGCTTGACCTCCTTCGGTCCCTGGTAGGCGCCCTTGGCGAACTGCACGTCCTTGGGGATGTCGATGACCACCGGGCCCGGGCGGCCGGAGGTGGCGATGTGGAAGGCCTCGTGGATGATCCGGGGCAGGTCCTCGACCGACTTCACCAGGTAGTTGTGCTTGGTGCAGGGCCGGGTGATGCCGATCGTGTCGCACTCCTGGAAGGCGTCGGTGCCGATCAGGTGGGTGGCGACCTGGCCGGTGATCACCACCAGCGGGATCGAATCCATCAGCGCGTCGACGATGCCGGTGACCGCGTTGGTGGCGCCGGGCCCCGAGGTGACCAGGACCACGCCCGGCTTGCCGGTCGAGCGGGCGTAGCCCTCGGCCGCATGGGTCGCGCCCTGCTCATGGCGAACCAGGACGTGGCGCAGCTTCGGCTCGGCGTAGAGCGCGTCATAAATCGGCAGCACCGCCCCGCCCGGATAGCCGAACAGCACCTCGACTCCCTGGTCGAGGAGGGCGCGCACGACGATCTCGGCGCCGGAGATGGTGTCCTGCTGGGCTTCGATGGTCTGGTGGGCGGTCATGGAGCGCGACCTTCTTGCAGAACCGCCGGACGCGCCGGCGTTGGGCAATAAAAAAGGCCCGGAGCGGGCCTGGGACAAGCGACCGGGAGGGCCTGACGTCGAGGGTCAGTCCCGAAGCGGTCGCCTTACGAGTACGAGGAGCTTGCGCACGCGCGTTTCCCTGAATGCAGGGAACGGCGTTTCGCATGAGGCTCAGGCGTCGTCAACAGCAGATGCTTGGTTGCGACCGAAGGCGCGTGGGACCTGTCCAGCCAGGGCCCTGTCGCCTAGGGTAGCTCCAACGCGTCCCGCGCCGGGGGCCGCCGCTTGCGACCGAGCCGAAGGAGGGCGCCCGCGCGATGACCGAGCTGCGCATCCGGCCGATGCGGCCGCATGAGATCTCCATCGCCGCCGACTGGGCCGCCGCGGAGGGCTGGAACCCCGGCCACGCGGACGGCGCCTGCTTCGCCGTGGTCGATCCGGAGGGCTTCCTGATCGGCGAACTGGACGGCGCGCCGGCGGCGACCATCTCCTGCGTGAACTACGACGGCGCCTTCGCCTTCCTGGGCTTCTACATCGTGCGTCCGGACCTGCGCGGGCGCGGCCACGGGCTGCAGATCTGGAACGCCGCCGTCGCCCACGCCGCCGGCCGCGTGATCGGGCTCGACGGGGTGGTGGCGCAACAGGCCAACTACGCGAAGTCGGGGTTCGCGCTGGCCTACGCCAACGTCCGCTACGGCGGGGTCGCGGCGCCGCTGCAAGCCCAGGCCACCGGCCTGGCGGCGCTGGGCGACGTCCCGTTCGCCGCCCTGGAGGCGGACGACGCCACGGTGTTTCCGGCCCGTCGCACCGCCTTCCTGCGCGCCTGGACCCGCGCGCCGGGGCACGTCGGCCGCGCCTTGCTGCGCGACGGCCGGCTGGCCGCCTGGGGGGTGATCCGGCCATGCCGGACGGGGCGCAAGATCGGCCCGCTCGCCGCTGACGACCGCGCCGCCGCCGAGGCCGTGCTGGCCGCTCTGCTCGCCGAGGCCGGCGGCGACAAGGTCTTCCTCGACGTTCCGGCCGTCAACCGCGACGCGGTCGCGCTGGCCGAAGCCCTGGGACTCGCGCCCGTGTTCGAGACGGCGCGGATGTACACCGGCCCGATCCCGCCGCTTCGCCTGGATCGGGTGTTCGGCGTGACCACCTTCGAGCTCGGATAGCGGTCACCCATCGCCGTCTTTACGCTCCCCTCGCCGCCGCCGAGAGCGCCTGGCGGGCGAGGTCCGGGCGCTCCATGGGGAGAAAATGGCTGGTCTGTGGGACCACCTTGACGTCCACCCCGTGGCGGGCGGCGAAGGCGCGGACCTCCGGGGCGAAGGTGGAGTGGGCGTCCGCCGCCAACACGCGCACGGGACACTGCAGCTGGGCGAAGGCCTCGGCGTCGTAGTCGTGGACCGCGTAGGTCAGCGCCTCCCAGATCGGCGGACAGGCGAGGGTCACCTCGCCCGTGGCGGTGTGGCGGAACCCTGCGGCGACATAGTCCGCGAGCTGGTCGTCGCTCCAGCCGGCGAAGGCGCCGCGGCCCTGGTAGGCGGCGAACGCCGCGGCGTGGCTGGGGAAGGTCTCGCGGCGGCGCAGCGCGCCCTGAACCAGGGGCGTCTCCCATGACGGCGCCGCGATCGCCGACCTGGCGAGCAGCACCGGCTCGAACAGCACCAGGGCGCGGACCCGCGCCGGCGCCTGGCCGGCGGCCAGCAGGCTGGCGGTGGCCCCCAGCGAGTGTCCCGCCAGCACGACCGGCCGGTCGGTCGCGATCGCCAGCAGGGCCAGGAGGTCCGCCGCGAAGCTGCCCCAGCCCTGCCAGTCCTCGCGGCCGGCGGGCAGGGTCGAAGAGCCGTGTCCCCGCAGGTCCGGTGCGAGGATCCTCAAGCCCGCCGCCAGCGGCGCCAGGAGGGTGCGGTAGGTGCGGGCGTTGAAGCCGTTGGCGTGGCAGAAGACGATGTCGACCGGCCGCTCGGCGGGGCCGAAGTCGAGCGCCGTCATGTCGCCGCCGCGCGTCGGCAGGGGGAAGGCGCATGGGCGCGGCTCGCCGTTGACGGGTTCCGGGGTCAGGGGGCCTGGGGTCACGGGGTCTGGCGCAGCAGCCTGTCGAGGGTCGCGGCGGCGGCGGTCATGCCGGCCAGCGCCAGTCGTCCGTAGCGCAGTCGCATCGCGGCGGCCTCCCTCGGTGTCGCCGAACGGCGTCCGCCTAGGGCTAGGCCCGCAGGTCCTGGATGCAAAGCCGGATCTGCAAAAGAAAAGGCCGCGCCCTGGGCGGAGGGCGCGGCCAACGCTGACGAGCCTCCGGGGGAGGGGAGACTCAGCGGTACTGCTGCAGTCGCGTGGTGCGAAGCCCGGCCAGGCCGTGGCGGTCGATCGACCGCTGCCAGGCGGTGAACTCCTCCGCCGTCAGCGAATAGCGCGCGAGCGCGTCCTCCAACGAGATCAGCCCTCCGCGAACCGCCGCAACAACCTCCGCCTTGCGGCGAATGACCCAACGCCCCGTGTTCGGCGGCGGTAGGTCCTTCAGCGTCAGCGGCGCGCCGGTCGGCCCGATCACATAGGCCTCGCCACGGTTGTTCGTGCGGGTCTGCTGTTGTTGCAACATGGGCTCTACGCCTTTCCCACCATCATTGTTGGCAGGAAAGATACGCAGCAGCCCCTAACGGCCGCTGAATCTCGAAAGTAAAAAAAGCTATAATCATTGGATCCCCCGTGTTCTAAAATGACACAGATCGGTTAATTCCGATTTTATCTGAGATATAGTCGATTAATACTACCGCTTCATCTGGATCAGTTCATCCAGCATCTGATCCGCCGTCGTTATGATCTTGGAGGACGCCGAGTAGGCCCGCTGGGTCGTGATCAGCCCGGTGAATTCCGAGGAGAGGTCCACGGTCGAGGCCTCCAGGCTGGAGGGGGAGATCTTGCCCGCCCCGCCGAGGCCCGGCGGTTTGGCCACCATGACGCCGGCGTTGGTCGTGGCGCGGTAGGCGCCGCCGCTGATCGCCTGCAGGCCGTCGGCGTTGGGGAAGGTAGCGACGCCGATCTGGGCGATCTTGCGCACCTGGCTGTTGTCGAACACCGCCGAGACGACGCCGGAGGTGTCGACGGTGATGGACACCACGTTGCCGGCGCTGGCGCCGTCGGCGTTCACCGAGTTGAGCGCGCTCGGCGAGGCGAGCTGCGAAACCTTGCTCATGTCGAGCGTGATGTCCTGGGAGCTCACGCCCAAGGCGTCGGCCCAGCGCGGCGTGGTGGCCGTGCCGGAGGCCGCCAGCTTGAGCACAGGCGAGGCGCCCGCCGCGCCGAACAGGGTGGTGCTGGCCAGGTCGATCGAGCCGTCGCTGTTGAAGGCCACGACGCCGCTGGCCAGCTGACCGGGCTCGCCGGCGCTGGCCACGTCCGAGGCCGGCACCGCATAGACCTCGGCGTTCCACTGGTTGGGCGTGTTGCTCTTCAGAAAGGCGATGGCGATCTTGTGGGACTCGCCCGTGGAGTCGAAGACGTTCATCTCCATGGTGAAGTCCGGCTGGGTCCCGCCGTTCGGCGTGATCCCGCCTGCGACGTTATTGGCGTAGTCCGCCATGCTGGCGGCGCCGGCGGGGGTGTAGGTGGTCAGCGCCGCGGCGTTTGGCGTGATGCGCTTGTCGAGGGTGGCGTTGATCTGCACCTGGGTGGTCGGCGCCACCGCCGTGCCGAGGCTCTTGACGTTGATCGGCGCCATGGTCGTGAGGTCGGACGGGTTGACGTTGAACGTCCCGGTGGAGGTGACCGGCCAGCCCTGCAGGTAGAGACCCGCGTCGTTCACCAGAAAGCCGTTGGCGTCGACGTTGAAGGAGCCGGAGCGGGTGAACAGCCGCTCGTCCGACGGCGTGAGGCCCTGGCCCTTGGTGGTGGCGACGAAGAAGCCGTCGCCGTTGATCGCCAGGTCGGTGCTCGAGTTGGCCGCCTGGATCAGCCCCTGCTGGCTGACCAGCTTGCGGGTGATCGCCTCGGTGCCGCCGGCGGAATAGTGGCCGGGCACCGCCTGGGCGGTGACGATGTCGCTGAAGTTCGTCTGGTTGCGCTTGTAGGCGACCGTGTTGACGTTCGAGATGTTGTCGGAGATCGCCGCCAGCGCCGAGGAGTTGGCGATCAACCCCGAGACGCCAGCCAGCATGGCTGAATTGATGCTCATCGCTTTTCTATCCGTTCCTCGACCTCGGCGCGCGCCTGCTGTGGCGCGCCAGGGCCCGGTTTCAGGCCGCTGTGGACGACGTTTGGTCGGCCGGGTTTGTGCTGCTGTTATTGTTGATGGTGGTGGTGGTGGTGGTGTTCGTGGTGGCGGCGGGCGGCGTCGTGACCGAGGTCACCGCGCTCAGCGGGACCTTGCCGCCGTTGATGGTGAGCACGGTCGCGCCGTTGGACTGCTCGACGCCGGTGACGACGCCCTGGACGAAGGGCGTGGCGCTGACAGTCCCGCCGCTGGGGTCGGTGGCGGTGATCCGCAGCGAATAGGCCCCGTCGGGCATCTGCTTGCCCGTCAGGCTGCGCCCGTCCCAGGTGAAGCTACGGTCGCCCGCGCTGGTGTCCGCGGCCGAATAGGCGGCGACTGTGCCGCCGTGGGCGTCCAGCACCTCGACCTTCACGTCGGTGGCGCCGGAGCCCAGGGTGTAGCGCCACTGCGCCTTGCCGTTCGCCAGCTGGGCGGTGTCGGTGCTGGCCGCCGCCTGCTTGCCGATCAGGCTCACCGCCGAGGCGACGCTGGACCCCGTGTTGGCCACCAGCTGCTTGAGCAGGTCATTCGCCGCGAGCTGCTGCTCGACGCCGGTCATCTGCGTCAGCTGCTGCGTGAACTGGGTGGAGTCCATCGGCGACAGCGGATCCTGGTTCTTCATCTGCGTGGTCAGCAGGGTCAGGAACATGTCGAAGTTCTGCGCCAGGCTCTTGGCGGCGGAGTTCGAGGCGGCCGTCGTGGTCGAGGCGGCGGTCGTGCTGGCGGCGGCAGTCACGGTCATGGTCTGGTCCTCAGATCCGCACGTCGACGCCTGACGGCGCGCCCGGGCGGCGATAGAGCGCGCTGGTGAGCGCCTGCTGGGCGGCGTCGCCCGCGGTCTCCAGCGCCACGGCGAAGGCGCGGCCGCGGAAGGCCTGGCCGGGCTGCTGGTCGTCCTGGAAGGCGTTCTGCTGGCCCCGGGCGGAGTCGCCGGCCACGTCGAACGACAGGCCGCCGGACAGGTCGAAGCCGGACTGGGCGAGCGTCCGCTGCAGCTCGGCCGCGCGTGACTTCAGTTCGGCGGCCGCCTGCGGATTGTCGAAGGACATGGCCGCCCTGACCTGGCCGTCGGCGGCGATCTCGACCCGCACGTTCACCTTGCCGAGGCCGGCCGGATCGAGCTCGACGTCGAACTGGGTGGTTCGCGAGCCCAGCTTCTTGACGATCTGCGCCGCGAGGCTGGCGACCGTCTCGGGCGAGCCGCGCACCGCGGGTGCTCCCGTCGCCGCGCCGTGCGCGCCGCCCGCTGCGGCCGGCTGGGCGGGCGCCTGGGCTTCGGCGGCGGCGCTGGCGCTGGCGGCGTCGGCCTGCCGGGCGGTCTGCTGCGCCTCGGGCTGCGCGCCGCCGCCGGTCGGCGCCTCCGGGCGAGCGGCCGCGTCCACGGGCGCCGCCTTGTGCGACGCGGCCGGGCTGGCGGTGGGCGCGGGGCTGGTGGGACCGGCCGGATCGGCAGGCTTGGCGCTGACGTCGGTCGTCCCGGAAACTCGAGCGCTGGCCTTGGCGGCCTCGCCCGAGGGGCTCGTGCGCGCGCCGGGCGACGGCGGCGCGTCGGCCTGGGCGCCAACCGGCGCCGGCGGAGGCGTGTCGAAGAGCGCATGCGTGGCGGCTGGCAGGGATGCGGCTTGCGCCGAGGGCAGGGGCGCAGGCGGGGCGAGTGGGGCCGGCGGCGCGGAGGTTCTG
>CBJNAS010000154.1:0-7334 GCA_966434565.1 uncultured Phenylobacterium sp. | reverse complement strand
GACGGCCGCGCACACCCACGCGAACTTGCGAAACCGGCCCAACGAGCCCCCCGC
The DNA here is from genome assembly GCA_966434565.1 of uncultured Phenylobacterium sp. GTDB lineage: Bacteria > Pseudomonadota > Alphaproteobacteria > Caulobacterales > Caulobacteraceae > Phenylobacterium. The sequence goes on along the minus strand of CBJNAS010000154.1, from coordinate 7,280 downwards.
ATGACCACCGGCGAGCCCGAAGCCCCGTCCCGGACGGCGCCGCTACTCGCCCCACACCTTGAAGTGCTTGGATAACTTCAGGCCCTGGCGCTGATAATGCGACCCGAGGTCGCCGTAGAGCCGGGTCGGCCGCTCGGTCAGCGGCTCGTAGACCAGGCGGGCCACCGTCTGGCCGTCCTCCAGGATGAAGGGCGTCTCGTGGCTGCGCACCTCCAGCACTCCGCGCGAGCCCTTGCCGTGCGCCTCGTCCGTGCCGAAGCCGGGATCGAAGAAGCCGGCGTAGTGCACGCGGAACTCGCCCACCGAAGGGTCTATCGGCGTCATCTCAGCAGCCTCCAGCACCGGGATCTCCACCGGCTCCTTGGAGGCCAGGATGTAGAATTCGCCCGGGTCCAGAAGCAGCTGGCCCTCGTGCGGGAATAGCGGCTCCCAGAACTGCCGTGGATCGTGGCCGTCTTCCTTGTCGAGGTCGACGACCGGGGCATGGCGGCGTGCGCGGAACCCGGCGATGAAGCCGTTGGAGAGGTCGACGCCCACGCTCTCGATGCGCAGCCGGGGCGGCGCGCCGCGCTTGAGGCGCAGCTGGTTGAGCCGGGTGCCGTAGCGCACAAGCACCGAGAAGGTCTGCGGCGCGATCTCGAGATAGGCCGGCCCCTGGTAGCCCTCGGCCACGTCGTCGAACGCCGGCCCGGCGTCGGAGAGCAGGCGGACGAAGACGTCGACCCGCCCGGTCGAGCTCTTCGGATTGGCCCGGGCCGAGACGCCGGCCGGCAGGGACAGCCGCTCCTGCAGTTCGGCGATGTAGACGCAGCCCCGCTCCAGCACCGCGCCCTTGGTCAGGTCGAGCTCGTGCATCGCCACCTGGTCGATGCGCTCGACCACCGTGCGACCGCGCCCCGGCAGGAAGGAGGCCCGCACACGCCAGGCCCGCGCGCCGAGCCTGAGGTCCAGGCTCGCCGGCTGCACCTGGTCCTCCTCGAACGGAGTCTCGGCGGCGATCGCGCCCGTGGCGATCAGGTCTTCGATGGACTGGCAGGGCAGGATGCCGGGCGGATGGCTCATGGGCGGGTGAGCCTTAAAGGCCTGGGCGAGTCTTGCAACAAGAGAGATGAAACGCCCCTCCGTCTTCGGCCTGTGGCGGGAGCCACCCCGGGTCCGGTGAAGGCCCGCCCGAGGACAGGCTCCGGCGACCGAGGGGGCGTTCGAGCGGGGTTGACCTCTCCGCCGCCCTGCCGTTGATGCGGCCCCTCGAAGCCTTGCAGCCGCAGGAGACCGTCATGGCCGAAGATCCGAACCACTGGGACGTCGAGACGCGCCTGGTGCGCGGCGGCATGGCGCGCACGCCGCTGGGCGAGATCTCCGAGGCGCTGTTCCTCAACCAGAGCTTCGCCTACGAGAGCGCGGCGGCCGCCGACCGCCGCTTCTCCGGCGAGGAGCCGGGCTTCATCTACCAGCGGTTCGGCAACCCCACGACCCAGATCTTCGAGGAGCGGCTGGCGCTGCTGGAAGGCGCCGAGGCTTGCCGCGCCACCGCCTCGGGCATGGCGGCGGTGCACGCCGCCCTGCTGGGCCTGCTCCGCGCCGGCGACCACCTGGTGGCCGGGCGCGCCCTCTTCGGCTCCTGCCGCTGGATCATCGGCGACCTGCTCCCGCGCTACGGCATCGAGGCCACCTTCGTCGACGCCGTCGATCCCGCCGCCTGGCGCGAAGCGGTCCGGCCCAACACCAAGGCCTTCCTGGTGGAGAGCCCGGCCAACCCGCTGCTCGAGGTGACGCCGATCGGCGCGGTCGCGGACATCGCCAAGGCGGCGGGCGCCAAGCTGATCGTCGACAACGTGTTCGCCACCCCGATCTTCCAGAAGCCGCTGGCGCTGGGCGCCGACCTGGTCGTCTATTCGGCGACCAAGCACATCGACGGCCAGGGCCGGGTGCTGGGCGGGGCGATCCTCGGCTCGCTCGAACTGCTCACCGAAACCTACAAGGACTTCCTGCGCCACACCGGCCCGTCGCTCTCGCCGTTCAACGCCTGGGTGCTGCTGAAGGGGCTGGAGACGCTCGAGCTGCGCGTCACCCGCCAGACCGAGAACGCCGGCAAGCTGGCCGACCTGATCGCCGAGCATTCCAAGGTGCGGCGCGTCATGTACTGCGGCCGGCGCGACCACCCGCAGGCGGACCTGATCGCCAACCAGATGACCGGCGGCGGCAATGTGATCGCCTTCGACCTCGGCAGCCGCGAAGCCGCCTGGCGCTTCCTCGACACCCTGGAGATCGTCGACATCTCCAACAACCTGGGGGACGCCAAGTCGATGGCCACCCATCCCTCCACCACCACCCACCGCTCCATGTCCGAGGAGGAGCGCGAGGCGATTGGCCTGACCCAGGGCTGGGTGCGAATGAGCGTGGGCCTGGAAGGCGTCCGCGACCTCGGCCGCGACCTCAGCCGGGCGCTGGATCGGGCGTAACCGGAATTTTCCTTCCCCGTGAAGGGGCGGGCGACCCGATTTTTTTAAGCCCGTCAGCTCAGGCTCAGGTCATCCGCCAGCCACCGGGTGATGTAGGCGTGGGTGCGCCGGACCAGCTCGGTGGGCCCGGAGAAGTAGAACTCGCTGCCGAAAAGCTTCTTCTTCTCGCGCCAGCGGATCTCGCCGGTGTCTTCCGCCTGCAGAACGCTGCGCAGCTTCGCGCGCTTGCGCTTAGGCACGTAGGAAACGTAGGTCACCTCACTCACAAAGCATCTCCACCCTGAGCGCTCGCCCCGTCCTCTTCCCCGCGGGCAGTTCCGGCGATTCGGGCGGCGCGATTGTGGCGGAACGCGGTTATCGGGGTGCGACACCCTGCCGCTCCAGGCGCGCCCCGAGCTCAGGTCGACGCCGCGAAATCAAGTTCTTGCGAGGCGCCCGGCCCATGGATCGATCCGCCGGGTTCGCGGCTTTCCACATAGGAGACTTGGGGAGGAAGCCGTGCGCCGGACCAATCGGTTTCTGGCGTCGTTCGGGTCGGACATCGCCCTGATCCGACCGCATCTGCGGGAGGTCAGCCTGGCGGCCGGCCAGGTGCTCTGTGAGCCGGGGGAACGCGTCCGCTTCGTCTATTTTCTGCACGAGGGAGCGGTTTCCAAGCTGACCGTCTTCGAGGACGGCAGCGAGATCGAATGCGCCCTGGTCGGCCGCGAGGGGGCGGTCGGGGCGATGTCGGCCCTGGGCTTGCGGACCGCCGTGACGCGCGACATCTGCCACCTGCCGGTGCGGGCGCTGACCGTCGACGCGGGCCGGCTGTTCGAGGCCGCCAGGGTCTCCGAGCCGATCCACGAGGCGCTCGACCGCTACTGCGCCTGGAAGATGAGCTATGCGATCCGCAACGGCGCCTGCAACGCGCGGCACCCGGTCGAGCCCAGGCTGTGCCGCTGGCTGCTGACCTGCTCCGACGTCCTGGAGGAGCGCGAGATCCCGCTGCCGCAGGACGTCTTCGCCAAGATGCTGGGCGTGCAGCGCACCTCGGTGAACCCGATCCTGCAGCGCCTGCGGGCCGAAGGCCTGATCGCGCTCGGCCGTTCGCGTCTTCGCCTGGTCGACCGGCCCGGGCTGATGTCGCGCACCTGCGAGTGCTACGAGGCGATGCGCTGGGTAGAAGCCGAGGTCCTTACCCGCGCGGGCGAGGCGGTCAGGCGGCCGGCCCTGCCCTTCGCCCATCCGGATTCCGCAGCCTGAGCCGAAAAAGCCATCGGTTCTGTCCAGGCTTGGACAGACCGGGGGATGCGCGCGCCTAAGCTCACGGGTCTGCCCTCAGATCATGCACGGGACCCGATGAACCAGGTTGCAATCGCCGGAGACGCAGACCAGCCCCACACCCCGGCCGAAGCCGCCCCGCGTGCGGCCGCGGAGCCCCGCGCCTTCGCCGGCGTCGAGGACGCCTGGCGGCGGAACTTCGAGACCGGCGCCCAGGCCGTGCGCGCCCTGCAGGCGCATAACGCCGACTTCGCGGGCCAGCTGCTGGAGCTAAACCTGCAGGCGGCCCAGGCGTTCGGGGCCGCCGCCGCCGGAGACGCCAGCGGGGTGAAGCCGTACGAGATCGGGGTTTCGGCGGTCGAGCTCTGCTTCGGCTATCTTGGACGTTCGGCCGCGCTCGCGCAGCAGGCGATCATGCTGCCCTGGGCGGACCGGAAGGCCTGTTCCTGATCAAACCCAGCACGCGGGAGCACGGTCCCGGCATGAGCCAGCGCATCAAGGCGTCCGAACCTACGATAGCGCCCGCCAGCCGGGCGTTCTACCTCGTCCAGGCCGAGGCCTGCCTCAGCTCGGCCATGCGCGCCAAGGACGCCGGCGCGCGGCGGCTGCACGAGGAGGAGTGCCGGCTGTGGCTGATGCTGGCGCGCCAGCGCCGGGCGATCGAGGTCATGCTGCAGCACCACCTCGACGCGCCGGCCTGACTGACGCCCAGGCTCAGGCCACCGCGTCGAGGGCGTCCGGCGCCACCGCATAGACGCGCGAGCAGTATTCGCAGGTGACGCGGATCTTGCCGTCGGGCTCGATCATCTCCGCCCGCGCCCCGGCGTCGAACGAGCGCAACACGCTCTCGATCCGCTCCTGGCTGCAGCGGCAGAAGGCGCGCAGCGGCTGCGAGCCGAACACCCGCACCCCGTCCTCGTGGAACAGGCGCCACAGCAAGGTGTTGGACGGCAGCTCCGGATCTGTCAGCTCGTCCTCGCCGATGGTCTCGAACAGCGCCTGGGTGCGCGTCCAGGCCTCCTCGGTCGAGCCGCGGGCGGCGTCCTCGGCGATGTTCTGGATCAGCACGCCGCCGGCGCGCCAGGCCAGGCCCTTGGAGGTGTCCGCCTGGCCGACCGCCAGCAGCACCCGGGTGGGCGTCTGTTCCGACTGGGCGAAGTACTGCTCGGCGCAGAGCGCGAGAGTCTCGCCCTCGATGGCGGTGACCCCCTGGTAGCGGTCCATGTCGGGGCCCTGGTCCACCGTCATGATGAAGACCCCGTCGCCCAGCAGGGACCGCGCGCCGGGCCGCTGGAACCCCTCGGAGATCCCGGCCACCTCGTCCTCGTCGTAGCGGCAGTAGCCGCGCAGGCCGCCGGAGGTGTCGTAGTCGGCCACCACATAGCGCACCGGGCCCGAGCCCTGGGCCTGGATGATCAGCCGGCCGTCGAACTTCAGGTTGGAGCCCACCAACGAGGCCAGCGCACAGGCTTCGCCCAGCAGGTTGGCCACCGGTTCGGGATAGGCGTGGGCGCGCAGGATCTCGTCGACGGCGGCGCCCAGGCGCACCACGCGTCCACGCACGGGCTCGCCTTCGATCTGGAAGGCGCCCACCAGGTCGTCGGGAATGAGAGTGTCGGGCATCGGCGGGGATATAGGGCGGCAGTCGGGATTTGCGAGGTTAGATTTCCCTCCCCTTCATAGGGAGGGAAAAATCAGATCTTCCCGAAGCACCAGGCCAGGATCGACTTCTGGGCATGCAGGCGGTTCTCCGCCTCGTCCCAGATGAGGCTGGCGGGGCCGTCGATGACGTCGTCGGTGACCTCCTCGCCGCGGTGGGCGGGCAGGCAGTGCAGGAAGACCGCGCGCGGGTCCGCCAGCGACATCAGCTCGCGGTCCACCTGATAGGGCTCGAGCGCGTCGAGGCGCTCGTCGTGATCGGTGTCGCCCATCGAGACCCAGGTGTCGGTGAGCACCACGTCGGCGCCGCGGACCGCCTCGCGCGGGTCCTCGGTGGTTGTCACCTGGCCTTGCTGCTCGGCGGCGCGGGCGAGGTCGACCAGGTCGGGGTGGTAGACCGCCGGGCAGGCGATCCTGAGCTTGAAGCCCAGCTTCGGCGCCGCGTGGATGAAGCTCGCGCAGACATTGTTGCCGTCGCCCACCCAGGCCAGCGTCTTGCCCGCGACGGGACCGCGGTGCTCCTCGATGGTCATGATGTCGGCCATGATCTGGCAGGGGTGGCCCTTGTCCGAGAGACCGTTGATCACCGGCACGCCGGAGGCCAGCGCCAGCCGCTCGACGTCCTCGTGCACATTGGCGCGGATCATCACCGCGTCGACCATGCGCGAGAGCACGCGCGCCGTGTCTTCGATCGGCTCGCCGCGGCCGAGCTGCATCTCGTGGGCGTTGGAGATGATCACCGCCCCGCCCAGCTGGCGCATGGCCGCGTCGAAGGAGAAGCGGGTCCGGGTGGAGTTCTTCTCGAAGATCATCGCCAGCGTCCGCCCGGCGGCGGGCGCGTCCGGATCGGGCTGGCCCTTCGGCCAGCCGGCGCGCGCGGCCTTGCGCGCCTTGGCGTCCTCCAGGATGGCCCGCAGGTCGCGCGCCTCGAGCTTCCAGAGGTCGATGAAATGTCTGGGAGCGACGGTCAGGGTCATGCCGCGGCCTTCGCCTTGGCCCGCGCCCGCTCGCAGGCCCGCTCGAACTTCTCGATCGCCTCGCGGGCTTCCTCCATGGTCAGCACCAGCGGCGGCAGGAGGCGCACGCAGTTGTCGCCACCGCCGGCGAGCAGCAGCTGCTCGTCGCGGGCGTGCTGCATGAACTCGCGGTTGGGCGTGGCGAGCTTGACGCCGATCAGCAGGCCCTTGCCGCGGATGTCGACCACGACGTCGGGATAGCGCTCCCGCACGCCGGCGATCTGCTGGACGAGGTAGCCCGCGACCTCGTTCACATGGTCCATCAGCTGCGGCTTGATGAGCTCGTCGACGGCGGCCAGGCCGACGGCCATGGCCAGCGGATTGCCGCCATAGGTCGAGCCGTGCGAGCCTGGCGTCATGCCCCTGGCGGCTTCGGCGGTGGCGAGGCAGGCCCCCACCGGGAAGCCGCCGCCCAACGCCTTGGCCAGCGCCATGATGTCCGGCGCGGCGTCCTCGGCCCATTCATAGGCGAACAGCTTGCCGGTTCTACCCAGGCCGCACTGGATCTCGTCGTAGACCAGCAGCACCCCGGTCTCGTCGCAGAGCTTGCGGATGTCGCGCAGCATGGCCTCCGGCCAGGCGCGCGCTCCGCCCTCGCCCTGCACGGGCTCCAGCAGGATCGCCGCCGTCGTCGGCCCCACCGCGGCCTTGATCGCCTCGAAATCGCCGAACGGCAGATGGACGAACCCGGGCATCGGCGGGCCGAAGCCCTCCAGATAGCTCTCGTTGCCGGACGCGTTCACCGCCGCGAGCGTGCGGCCGTGGAACGAGCCGTCGAAACCGATGATGTCGATCCGCTCGGGTTGGCCGTTCGCCCAATGATGCTTGCGCGCGGTCTTGATCGCGCACTCGATCGCCTCGGTCCCGGAGTTGGTGAAGA
>CBJNAS010000153.1:0-7362 GCA_966434565.1 uncultured Phenylobacterium sp. | reverse complement strand
CACTCGACCGCCGCGCGTACCGAGGCGGCGCCAAGCTCGGCCGCCTTCAGGCTTGCGAAGTCGCCCTGGAAGCCGCCCATCGGGGTGCGGGCGTAACCGGCGATGACGACGGGATCTGCGGACATGGGCTTGCTCCTCGAGCCTTGCGCCTTCGGCCACCGCTCCGGACGACCGGTGTGAAACCAGCTAGTCTAATATCTACCCTTCGGTATATTGCCCGCGACCTCCCCGGCGTCAATCGCGCCGGCAGCCTAAACGAGGTTCAGGAACTCGAGATGGACACCTCGCCCTTCCGCACACAGACCGAGCGGCTGGCCGAGCGCGAGCAGAAGCGGGAAGCCGTGCTGCGCGCCGCGGTGCGCATGTTCAACGTCCATGGCTTCCACGCGACCTCGCTGGACGACGTGGCCGCCAGCCTGGGCGTCAGCAAGCCCACGATCTATCACTATCTCGGCAACAAGGATCAGGTGCTGTTTGAGTGCGTCACCCGCGGGGTCGAGCAGCTGCAGGTTGCCGCCGAGGCCGCCCGAGCCACACCGGGCTCCGGCCTCGACCGCCTGCGCGCCTTCCTCACGCGCTACGCCGAGGCGATCATGGACGACTTCGGCCGCTGCGTGATCCGCACCGCCGACGAGCAGCTGACCAGCGAGAGCTCGGCCCGATTCCGGGCGCTCAAGCGCGAGATCGACCAGGCCATGCAGAAGCTGATCGCCGAGGGCGTCGCCGACGGCTCGATCGCACCCGTCGACGTCAAGCTGATGGGCTTCACCCTGGCCGGGGCGCTGAACTGGCCGGCGCGCTGGCACAAGCCGGACGGGCGCCTGAGCGCCGAGGAGCTCGCCGTCCAGATGGTGGAGATGCTCACCCGCGGCCTGGCGCCGCGCTGACCTTCGCGGAACATCGGCGTCCGGCGGAGCCCAGCCGGCTGGTTGACAAGCGGAGCGCCGGAGATCTACTCGCCAGTAAATACTTGACCGCCGCGTTCTCTCAAGGGGTGCTTCGACATGGGTCTCCGCACGCGTATCACCGAGCTGCTGGGCATCGAGCATCCCATCGTGCAGGGCGGGATGATGTGGGTCGGCCGCGCCGAACTGGCGGCGGCGGTCTCCGAGGCCGGCGGCCTGGGGATCCTGACGGCCCTCACCCAGCCCACGCCGGACGACCTGCGGCGCGAGATCGACCGCTGCCGGGCGATGACCGACAAACCGTTCGGCGTGAACCTGACCATCCTGCCCTCGGTCACGCCGCCGCCCTACGCCGAGTACCGCAAGGCGATCATCGAGTCCGGCGTGAAGATCGTCGAGACCGCCGGCCACAAGCCGCAGGAGCACGTCGACGAGTTCAAGGCCAACGGGATCAAGGTGGTGCATAAGTGCACCGCGGTCCGCCACGCGCTCTCGGCCGAGCGCATGGGGGTGGATGCGATCTCCATCGACGGCTTCGAATGCGCCGGCCATCCCGGCGAGGACGACATCCCCGGCCTGATCCTGATTCCGGCGGCGGCCGACAAGGTGAAGATCCCGATGATCGCCTCGGGCGGCTTCGGCGACGGCCGCGGCCTGGCCGCCGCGCTCGCCCTGGGCGCCGAAGGGATCAACATGGGCACCCGCTTCTGCGCCACGGCGGAAGCGCCCATCCACCAGAAGATCAAGGAGTTCATCGTCGCCAACGACGAGCGCTCCACCAACCTGATCTTCCGCAAGTTCCACAATACCGGCCGGGTGGCGAAGAACTCGATCTCCGACAAGGTGGTGGAGATCTCCAACCGGCCGGAGGCGGTGTTCGAGGACATTCGCGCGTACGTCTCGGGCGCCAAGGGCCGGGTCGCGCTGGAGACCGGCGACGTCGACGCCGGCCTCGTCTGGGCCGGCCAGGTGCAGGGCCTGATCAACGACATTCCCACCTGCGCCGAACTGATCGGCCGCATCGTCTCCGACGCCGAGGCCATCATCCGCGGGCGCATGGCGGGGATGCTGGGCGCCTAATCCCCCATGACGGCTACGGCATTCACTCAACTCGGCTCGCGGGCCTGAACGCCTCCAGCCCCAGCGCCGCGCGGCCCTCGCCTGAGGCGCCAGCGGGCTCAGCTCAGCGTCTTGCGCCCGTTCGTGGCGTCGTCCTCCTCCACCTCGAACAGCTCCTCCTCGTTTTCGGAGAGGAGGTCGTCGATGGCGTCGATCACGGCGTCGAGCTGTTCGGGCGTGGCGGCGAAATCCAGCGCCTCGCCGGCGTCGTCCTGCAGGTGGAGCACGAAGTCCGTGTCGCGCACGGAAATCGAGAACTGGGCGAGTTGTCGCATGCAAGGCATCCTTCTCCGTCGGGCCTTAAACCCGCCAGGGCCGGCTTTCGTTCAGCGCAGAGCGCGCGCCGCGGCGACCACGCGGGCGGCCTTCTCGGCGGTCTCCGCCGGCGACTGGCCCGGCCGGTAGAGCTCGCCGCCGATGCCGAAGGCGCGGCAGCCGGCCTGCCACCAGTCCGCCATCTGCTCCGGCCCCACGCCGCCCACCGCCCAGACCACGGCTTCCGACGGCAGCACCGCCCTGATCTGCTTCACGTGCGCCGGGCCGTAGGTGACCGCCGGGAACAGCTTGAGATGTCGCGCGCCGGCCGCCAGCGCCAGGAACGCCTCGGTGGGGGTCGAGAAGCCCGGCGCCGGGTCGAGCTGACGCTCAACCGCGCGGCCGATCACCTCGGCGGATGTGTTCGGCGAGACGATGATGCGCCCGCCGGCCTCGGCGACATCGTCGACGCCGCCCGCCGTCAGCACCGTGCCCCCGCCGACCACCATGCGATCGCCGAACTCCGCGGACAGCCGCCGGATGCTCTCGAGAGGATGAGGCGAGTTGAGCGGCGTCTCGATCGCCCGGACGCCCGCGCCGAGCAGCGCCTCGGCATGGGCCAGCGCCTCCTCGGGCCGGATCCCGCGCACGATCGCCACCACCGGACAGTCGCCGAGCGCCTCGTCCAGGCGAAGGGTCATTATCCGATTCCTTTGCGATAGAGGGCGAAGAGCCCAGCCACGGCGGCGGCCTCGCCGTCGAAGGTCTCGCAGGCCAGCCGCCGGGCCTCGCAGGCTTGGCCGTAGCGGCCGCAGAGCGCGGCGTCGCCGAGCAGGGCGACCGGTGTCTGGGCGTCGAGGCCCAACAGCCTCGGGACGCTGGCGACCTCCGCGCCGATCAGCAGGCCCGAGAGGTAGGCCGCGGTGCTCTCCACCGGCTTGCCGCGGCCCACCACGCGGGCGCGGGCCGTGAACAGGCGCGCCGCCAGCCCGTCGCCGTCGCCAGCCGCCGCCAGCCCCTCGGCGAAGGCCTCCGGATCCTCGGCCGGCGCGTCGGACTTCAGGACGCTGTGCCGGGTCAGCACCGCGAACAGCTCGCCGGTCATCGCCGTGACGAAGCGGGTCAGCCGGCCGTCCTCCACCACCATCCACTTGGCGTGGGTGCCGGGGTGGCAGACCACGTGGCGCCCGCGCGCGCGCTCCGGATGCAGCTCCAGCCAGCCGAACAGCTGGGTCTCCTCGCCGCGCATCACGTCGCCCCCGCCCAGCCCGTCGCTGCGCACACCTGGGACGATGCGCACCCAGGCGGCGTGCGCCTCTACCGCGACCAGCTCGCGCGCCAGGTCGTCCAGGCCTGCCGGGCAGTCGACATAGGGCGCGCTGGTCCAGCCCAGGTTGGAGCCGACCATGCCGCAGAGCACCGCGGGCAGGTCATGGGCTTGCAGCGCCGGCTGCACCTCGTCCTGGAACGTCCGCGCCGCCTCGCCGGGGCCGAGCCGGGAGACGCCCAGCGGGAGCTCACGGCTGGCCAGCACCCGCCCCTGGGCGTCGAGCGTCCAGGCGCGCAGGTTGGTGGTGCCCCAGTCGCAGGCGAGCAGTGCGGCTTGCCCCATCAATGGGATTCCCGGGTCACGACGGGGCTCGACTTGCCCACCAGAAAGTCCAGGTCAACCCCGCGATCGGCCTGCAGCACGGTGTCGACATAGAGCCTGCACCATCCGCGGTCATAGGCTGGCGGGCGGCGGGCGGCCGCCCACTCCGCGCGGCGCCGCGCCAGCTCGGCGTCGTCGACCAGCAGTTGCAGGGACCGGCTCGGCCCGTCGAGCGCGATCTCGTCGCCGCTCCGCACCAGGGCCAGCGGCCCGCCCGCCTCCGCCTCGGGGGCGACGTGCAGCACCACGGCGCCATAGGCCGTGCCGCTCATCCGGGCGTCGGAGATGCGGACCATGTCGCGCACGCCCTGACGCAGCAGCTTGGCGGGCAGCGCCATGTTGCCCACCTCCGGCATGCCCGGATAGCCCTTGGGGCCACAGCCCTTCAGCACCAGCACCGAGCTCGGGTCGACCTCGAGGTCAGGGTCGTCGACCCGGGCGTGGTAGTCCTCGATGGTCTCGAACACCACCGCGCGGCCGCGATGGGTGAGCAGCTCCGGGCTCGCCGCGGAGGGCTTTATGATCGCTCCGTCGGGACAGAGGTTGCCGTGCAGCACCCAGACGCCCGAGGCGGCGCCGATCGGCTCGGCCCGGCTGCCGATCACCTCGCGGTTCCAGACCTGGGCCGCATCGGCGATCTCGCCGATGGTCTGGCCGGACAGGGTCATGGCGTCGCGGCGCATCAGGTCGCCGAGCTCGTGCATCACCGCCGGCACGCCGCCGGCGTAGCAGAACTCCTCCATCAGGTACTGGCCGGACGGCTTCAGGTTGACGAGCAGCGGGACCTCGCGGCCCAGCACGTCGAAGTCGCGCAAGGCGAGGGGCACGCCGACGCGGCCCGCCAGGGCCAGCAGGTGCACCACGGCGTTGGTCGATCCGCCGCAGGCCGCATGCATCAGGATGCCGTTCTCGAAGGCCTCGCGGGTCAGCACGTCGGAGAGCCGCACGTCCTCCTTCACCAGCTGGACGATCCGATTGCCGGTCATGTGCGCCAGCGCCTTGCGCCGGGAGTCGGCGCCCGGCAGCGTGCCGTTCATCGGCAGGCAGAGCCCCATCGCCTCGATGATGGTCGACACGGTCGAGGCCGTGCCCATGGTGTTGCAGACGCCGTTCGAGCGGCTCATGCCCGCCTCGGCGTGCAGGAAGTCGGAGAGCTTCATTTCGCCGGCGCGCACCATCTCCGAAAAGCGCCAGACGTCGGTGCCGGAGCCGATGTCGGCGCCCTGGAACTTGCCGTTCAGCTGCGGCCCCGAGGAGAGCACGATGGTCGGCAGGTCGACGCTGGCCGCGCCCATCAGCTGGCCGGGCGTGGTCTTGTCGCAGCCGCCCAGCAACACCACCCCGTCGATCGGATTGGCGCGGATCGACTCCTCCACCTCCATCGCCAGCAGGTTGCGGAACAGCATGGCCGTGGGCCGCATCTGGGTCTCGGGCAGCGACATGGCGGGGAACTCGATCGGCACGCCGCCCGCCTCCCAGACCCCGCGCTTCACGAATTCCGCCAGCTCACGCAAATGGACCTGGCAGGTGACCAGCTCCGACCAGGTGTTGCAGACGCCGATCACCGGACGGCCGTCGAAGACGTGCTCGGGAAGGCCCGTGCCCTTGATCCAGCTGCGGTGGATGAAGCCGTCGCGGTCGAGCTTGCCGTAGCTGCGCTGGCTCCGCAGGGGTTTGTCGGCCATGACGCGGCGTCTTTCCGTGATGCGGCGATGCTTTCGGCTAAACCCCTGGCGGGGCGGCGGGTTCAGCGGAGGTGCTGGCAATGGCTTTCGGAATTGGGCGCCGCCCCGGCTCGCCCCGAGGCGCGGGCCCCGCGGCCTGCGACAACCTGACTCCTCCGTTCCGTTTCCATTCAGGGTCCCCGGTCCAGTATCTTGCGGTCTAAGCTTCGGGAGGGGACCCCGACCATGACACTGTCGAGCTACTCCGACGTCTTCGCGATCAGCCACGACCGCGAATACGAGGAAGAGATCCGGCCGGGCGACCTGGTGCGCAGTGGCCCGAACCTTTACCCGCATTTCGAGGTGGTGGCGGTGCATGGCGACAAGGCCTGGGTGCGCAATGTCGACAACGGCGCCGACCACCTCACCCTGCTGTCCCGCTGCCGCAGGATCAACGGTCCCGCAACGGCCGACGACCCTGCCTGAGCTTAGCGCAAGGCGCCCGCCCCTCCATTGAACCACCCGCGAGTCCCGGAGTTTTAGCTCCGAGCAGCGCCCGCGCGCGGCGCAATCCGCAGGGGGCAGTTGGAGGACGCGCCATCTCCGCTTTCATGTTCGCGACGGGGATCGAGAACAGCATCCCCAAGATCAAGGGCGGGCGCATCCGCGTGGACGAGATGGAGTCCTGCGGGCATTACCGCCATTGGCGCAAGGACTTTGACCTGGTGGAAGAGCTGGGCCTGCGCTTCCTGCGCTACGGCCCGCCCCTGCACACCGCGCTGGTCGGCCCCGACAAGTACGACTTTGAGTTCGCAGACGTGACCTTCGCCGAGATCAACCGGCGCGACATCATCCCGATCGTCGACCTGTGCCACTTCGGCGTGCCCGACTGGCTGGGCGATTTCCAGAACCCGGATTTCCCGGAGATCTTCGCCCGCTACGCCCAGGCTTTCGCCCGGCGGTTTCCATGGGTGCAGCTCTACACCCCGGTCAACGAGATGTTCATCTGCGCCCAGTTCTCGGCCAAGTACGGCTGGTGGAACGAGCAGGGCACGACCGACCTGACCTTCGTCACCGCGCTCAAGCACATCGTCAAGGCCAACGTCCGGGCCATGCAGGAGATCCTGAAGATCCGTCCGGACGCGATCTTCATCCAGAGCGAGTCCTCGGAATATTTCCACGCCGAGAACCCTGCCGCGATCAAGCCGGCGGAGATCGAGAACTCCAAGCGATTCCTGTCGCTCGACCTCAACTACGGCCACCGGGTCGACTCGGAGATGTACGAGTACCTGATGGACAACGGCATGAGCCGGGAGGAATATCACTTCTTCCTGGGCAACGCGTTGCACCACCACTGCATCCTGGGCAACGACTATTACTGGACCAATGAGCACCGCGTCTCGGCCGATGGCATGACGCGCGCCTCGGGCGAGATCTTCGGCTATTCGGAGATCACGCGTCAGTACTACAACCGCTATCGCCTGCCGGTGATGCACACCGAAACCAACATCTCCGAGGGCGCGAACGGAGACGAGGCGGTCAACTGGCTGTGGAAGGAATGGGCGAACGTGCTGCGCGTGCGCAACGCCGGCGTGCCGACCGTGGGCTTCACCTGGTACTCGCTCACCGACCAGATCGACTGGGACACGGGGCTGCGCGAGAACAACGGCCGGGTGCACCCGGTGGGCCTCTACGACCTGAACCGCGACATCCGCCCGGTGGGCCGCTCCTACAAGCAGCTGATCGCCGACTGGCGCGAGGTGCTGCC
>CBJNAS010000152.1:0-7374 GCA_966434565.1 uncultured Phenylobacterium sp. | reverse complement strand
CCCCCACCCCCGCGCGCTCTTCGCTGCGCTCGGCCCGCGGGTCCTCTCCCCCACGTTCCGTGGGGGAGCTATGAAGGGGTCGTTCTGGCGCTTGGAAGCCGTCCAGGGACCGGACTCTCCCGGCGTCGGCTTGCGGGCCGCGGCGCCAACTGGGCGGAACGACCCCTGGCGGACCTCGGGACGGTCTCCTTGTGGTCAATGACACGCGCAGGTACCTTTGCTCGCGCGCGACGGGAGCCGAACGTGGGGAAACTCAAACCGAAGGTCGCCCTGACCGCGGGTGCGTGGTTCCTGGGCTTCGCCGCTTCTGTCGCGGCTGGGGAGCAGCCGCCTCCACTATCCGCCCCCGCTCAAGGAGAGGTGGCGAGCGAAGAGGCGGCGGCGCTCGCCACCATCGCCAAGACGAAGACCGACGTACGTCGCAAGTTCGTCGTCGTATGGCACGCCCATGGACTTTTCCTTATCCCCGCCGATCATCAGACAGGGACCGTCGTCGCTGACATCGTGGAACCAGATATCCAGGACCCTCAAATCCAATCGCAGATTGATGAGGCCATCAGGTCTGCGGGGGGACATCTTGGACAGCGCCTCGTCTGCGACTGCAGCGGAGTGGAGTGGTCCTTTTACTTCTCGAAGCGATTTCTTATCCGAGAGGCGAAGTTCGGCTGGGGCCGCCCATAGTTCCTCTTTCGCGGTCATGGCGAACGTCCGCGCAGATCTGTTCGCAAGGGCTTACACAGCAGCACTTGAGTTGGCCGGCCATCAAGAGCTCTGCAGCGGCAGGGCCTCGACCAGCGCGCCGGCGGGGGCGGCGGGCGCGCCGGCGGGCCGGCGCAGCAGGGCGTTGGCGGCGGCGAAGACGGTGATCAAGGATGAATCCTGGTCGCGGAACGGCCGGATCGTCACCGCGCCCTCCACAAAGCCGAGCCTGGCGCGCATCCAGTGCTCGCGCGGTCCGTTGGCCGGCAGTGGCTCCTCCAGCTGCGCCATGACGGTCCGAGGCTCGGGTTCCGCGCCCTGCCAGGCGCGCAGGATAGGCCTCAGGAAAAGCTCGGCGCAGACGAAGGCCGAGGCCGGGTTGCCGGGCAGGCCCAACAGCCGCCGGCCGTCCGCCAGGACGCCGAAGAAGGTGGGCTTGCCGGGGCGGACGGCCACGCTGGAGACCTTCAGATCCAGGCCGAGCTCGCCGGCGGCGGCGCGCACCAGGTCGTGGTCGCCCACCGAGGCGCCGCCCAGGGTGACGATCAGCTCGGCGTCGGCCGCCGAGAGGGCCGCCACCGTCGCGGCCAGGTCGTCGCCGACCCGCCGCGCCGAGACCGGGACGCCGCCCCATCCGGCGATCATCGCCGCCAGCGCCGGGCTGCCGGAGTTGAAGATCTGGAACGGCCCGGGCGGCCTGGGCGGCTCGACGATCTCCTCGCCGGTGGACAGCACCGCGACCCGCGGGCGGGCGTGGACCTGGAGCGCGGCCAGCCCCGCCGCGGCGGCCAGCGACAGGCGCCAGGGGTTGATCGCGTGGCCGCGCAGCAGCAGCCGTTCGCCGGCGGCGAAGTCCCCGCCCGCCGGGCGGATGTTGGCGCCCGCCCCGGTCGCGGGGACGCGCACCGCCGCGCCCTCCCGCTCGGCGTTCTCCTGGATCACCACCGCGTCGCAGCCATCCGGCACGGCGGCGCCGGTAAAGATGCGCACCGCCTGGCCAGCCTGGACTTCGCCCATGTAGCCGTGCCCCGCGGCGCTCTCGCCCACGACGGCGAGCGCCCCCGGCGTGTCGGCCGCGCGCACCGCCCAGCCGTCCATGGCCGAGGCGCGGAACGGCGGCTGGTCGCGCGAAGCGGCCACGTCCTGCGCCAGCACCCGCCCGATCGCCTGGGCCAGCGGAACGGTCTCGGCCCTGGGCTCCGGGACCTCGGCGAGCAGGCGCCGACGGGCTTCGTGGACGGAGAGGAGCTTCATCTGCCGCTCATTCCGCCGTCCAGTCCCCCGACTTGCCGCCCGACTTCTGCAGCAGGCGCACAGCCTCGATGACCATGCCCTTCTCGGCGGCCTTCAGCATGTCGTAGAGCGTCAGGCAGGCCACCGACACGGCCGTCAGCGCCTCCATCTCCACCCCGGTCGGCCCGGTCGTCTTCACCCGCGCCGTGACAGCGAGCCCGCCGTCCCCCGGCTCGACCCGCACCTCGACCTTGGAGAGCGCCAACGGATGGCACATGGGGATCAGCTCGGCGGTTTTCTTGGCCGCCATGACCCCGGCGATCTCGGCGACGGCGCGCACGTCACCCTTCTTGCCGCCGCCCGAAAGCGCCAGCTCCAGGGTCGCGGGCGACATGCGCACGAAGCCCGCCGCCGCCGCCTCGCGAACCGTGGCGGGCTTGTCCGAGACGTCGACCATGCGGGCGCGGCCGGTCTCGTCGATGTGGGTGAGGCGGCTCATTTCTCCAGAAGGCGCGGCATCATCTCGACCATGTTGCAGGGCCCGTGACGGCTGTCGAGCTGGGCGGCGATGACCTTGTCCCAGCCGTCCTTCACCGCCCCGTTCGAACCCGGCAGGCAGAAGACGAAAACGCCCTTGATGATGCCGGCCAGCGCCCGCGACTGCAGGGTCGACAGCCCCACGGTCTGGTAGCTGACCAGGTGGAAGACCACCGAAAAGCCATCGATCTCCTTGTCGAACAGCGGCCGGATCGCCTCCGGCGTCAAGTCGCGCCCGGTGATCCCGGTGCCGCCGGTGGTGACGATCGCCTCGGCGCCCTCGTCGATCCAGTTCAGCACCTGCCGGCGGATGGCGGCGACGTCGTCGCGCACGATGGCACGGCCGACCAGCTGGTGGCCGGCGTCGGTCGCGCGCTGGGCCAGGATGTCGCCCGAGGTGTCGCTGGACGCGTCACGGCTGTCGGAGACGGTCAGCACGGCGACGCGCACCGACTTCATCGGCCGGGTCTCGTCGATCCTGCCGCCGGGGGTCAGCATAGGGGCGTTCATCGCTGGGCTCCTTGATTCTGTCGCTGTCTTATCGCCTTCAGTCCCAGCGGGCGACATCGGCGTGGTCCTGCGGCCGCGGCTCGACCCAGCGTGCGCCGGCGGGCCCGTGCTCCTTCTTCCAGAAGGGGGCGCGGCTCTTCAGATAGTCCATCAGGAAGTCGCAGGACTCGAAGGCTTCGCGGCGATGGGCCGAGGCGGTCGCCACGAAGACGATCGGCTCGCCGGGCGCGATCCGTCCGACCCGATGCAGGATCATGAGATCGATCAGGGAGAAGCGCTCGCGGGCGCGTTCGGCGATCCTGCCGATCTCCGCCTCGGTGAAGCCGGGATAGGCCTCGAGCTCCAGGGCGATGGTGGCGCCGGCCTCCGCCCGGGCGATGCCGGTGAAGCTGGCCACCGCGCCCGCCTCCGCGCGGCCCTGGCAGAATCCCGTGAGCAGGGCGCCCGGATCGAAGCTCTGGTCGGTCAGCCGGATCATCCGCCGCTCATTGGAGGCAGGAAGGCCACCTCGGCGCCGGGCGCGAGCGCCATGTCGCCGCGGACGATGGCCTGGTCGAGCGCCACCTGCACGCCGGGCGCCGCCAACGCCTCGGCGAGGCGGGGATCCTGGGCGCCCAGGGCGCGGCGAAGCTCGGCCAGGCTGGCGGCGGGCAGCTCGCGCTCGCGCCAGCCGGCGAGGTCGCGCAGAGATCCGAACAGCAGCACGTGCGCCATGGCTCAGCCGCCCGTGGTCGACATGTGGCGCGAGACCGAGGGCGCGGCCGCGCGGGCGATGCGGAAGTCGTGGCCCTTGGGCTTGGCCAGCACGCCCTGGCGGATCGCCCGCTCCAGGTCGGCGTCGGAGGCGCCGGCGCGCAGCACCGCGCGCAGATCGGTGGCGTCCTCCTGGCCCAGGCAGGTGTGCAGGGTCCCCGTGCAGGTCAGCCGCACGCGGTTGCAAGCCTCGCAGAAATTGTGGCTGAGCGGGGTGATGAAGCCAAGCCTGCCGCCGGTCTCCTGGACCCGGACGTAGCGGGCGGGACCGCCGGTCGACAGCGCCAGGTCGGTCAGCGTCCAGAAGCTTTCCAGGTCGCGTCGGACCTTCGCCAGCGAGAGGTACTGGTCGGTGCGGTCGGCCTCGATCTCGCCCATCGGCATGGTCTCGATCAAGGTGATGTCGAGATCCCGGGCATGGGCCCAGCGGATCAGGTCGGGGAGCTCGGCGGCGTTGTCATGGGCCAGCGCCACGGCGTTGAGCTTGACTTTCAGGCCGGCGGCCTGCGCCGCCTCGACTCCGGCCAGGACCTTGCCCAGATCGCCGCCGCGGGTGAGCATCCGGAACAGGTCGGGCTTCAGCGTGTCCAGGGAGACGTTGATCCGCCGCACGCCCGCGTCCGCCAGCTCGCCGGCGAACTCGGCCAGCCGCGTGCCGTTGGTGGTCAGCGTCAGCTCGTCCAGCGCCCCGCTCGCGAGGTGGCGCGAGAGGCCGTGGATCAGGTCCATCACCCCCTTGCGCACCAGGGGCTCGCCGCCGGTGATGCGCAGCTTGCGGGTCCCCAGGCCCACGAAGGCGGAGGCGACGCGGTCCAGCTCTTCCAGCGTCAAGAGCTCGGCCTTGGGCAGGAAGACCATGTGTTCGGCCATGCAGTAGACGCAGCGCAGGTCGCAGCGGTCGGTGACCGACACGCGCAAATAGCTGACCGTGCGGCCGAAGCCGTCCACGAGGGCTGAGCGGACTTGCATCGGACTGGCGTCGTAGGGCGTCATGACGGCGCCAATATAGGGCTGAAGCGGCCATGGGGACAGAGGCGCTCGTGTTCGAGGCGGTGGTGCTGGCGGCCGGGGCCGCGCGGCGCTTCGGCGGCGGCAAACTCACCGCGCCCTGGAGCCGGGGGGTGCTGCTGGATGGCGCCCTGGCGGCGGCCTTCGCCGGGCCGGTCAGGGCGGTGACGGTGGTGACCGGCGCCGATGCGGTGACGGTGGAGGCGGCGGCCTGGGCGTTCGCCGAGCGAGCCGGGGAAGCGGCGCGGCTGCGCATCGTCCATGCGCCCGAGCACGCGCAGGGCATGGCCGCCTCCCTGCGCGCCGGGATCGCCAGCCTGCCGCTCGACGCCGACGGCGCCTTCGTCTTCCTGGGCGACATGCCCCGCGTCCCCCCCGCGGTGCTGCGCCCGCTCGCCGAGCGCATCGCCGAGGGCCACGCCGCCGCCGCCCCTGTGTTCCAGGGCCGCCGCGGCCACCCCGCCGTCTTCGCCCGCGCCTTGTTTCCCGACCTCGTCGCGCTCCGCGGAGACGAGGGCGCGCGCAGCGTGCTGCAACGCATCGGGCCCGCGCTCGTCGAGGCGCCCGACGACGGGGTGCTGTTCGACGTGGACGAGGCGGAGGATCTCGACAAAAAGCCTGGGTCCCCGCTTTCGCGGGGATGACCGGTGCATGAGATTGGCCGTTGCGCAACGAGCGAGGACCCCCGTGGACGCCTTTCCCGCCTTCTTTCCCCTGGCCGGCCGCACCGTGGTGATCGCGGGAGCGGGGGAGCCGGCGCTGGCCAAGGCGCGGCTGTTCGAGGGCTCGCCGGCGACCGTCGTGCGGGTCGAGGGGGCGGAGGCGTTCGCGCCTGATCGCTACGCCGGGGCGGCGCTGGCCTTCGTGGCGTCCGACGACGACGGCTTCGCGGCGCAGGCGGCGGCCGCGGCGCGGGCGGCGCATGTTCCGGTCAATGTCGCCGACCGGCCGCAGCTTTGCGACTTCACCACCCCGGCGGTGATCGACCGCGGCGAGGTGGTGGCGGCGATCGGCACCGGCGGGGCCTCGCCCATGCTGGCCACCCTGCTGCGCCAGGACATCGAGGTCCGGGTGCCCGAAGGCGCCGGCCGGGTCGCGGCCCTGTTCCGCCGGCTGCAGGACGAGGTGCGCCAGGCGCTGCCCGACGCCGGCCGGCGTCGGGCCTTCCTGCGCGGGGCGCTCACCGGCCCGGCGGCCGAGGCGGCGATGGCGGGGGACATGGACCGGGCGGAGGCGCTGCTGCGCGCGGCCCTCGCCTCGGACCAGCCGCTGGCCGGCGCCGTGCAGTACGTCGACGCCCGCGGCCCGGTCGACCTGCTCACCCTGCGCGCGGTCCGCGCCATCGCCGCCGCCGATGTGGTGATCCCCGACGCGGGCGCGCATCCGGAGGTGCTGGCGCTCGCCCGGCGCGACGCCGAGCGCCGCGCGCCGGAGGGCGCGGACCAGCTGGCCGCCCCGGCCGCAGAGGTGCGCCGGGCCGTGCGGCTGATCGTCGGCGCCGCCTGGCGGCGCGAGCTCGCCGCCCTCGACGCGGCGGGCGTGCTCACCCAGGTGCTGCCGATCGCGAGCTGAGGCGCCGATCCAGCTCCGCTTTCGCGCGTTACCGCAACGGTGCGGCTGGCGCGCGAGGGAGGGGAGTCCATGGATGGGCTGGGATCGGCCGCTCCCGAAGCGCCGTCGCCGCACGCCAGGCGCCTCGATCACCTGGACGGCTGGCGCGGGCTTTCGATCCTCTTGGTGCTGGTCGGCCACTTCTTCGGCCTGCGCTCCTACTGGATCGCGCCCTGTGGGGTGGAGTGCTTCTTCGTCCTCTCAGGCCGCCTGATGGCCGACATCCTGTTCGTCGAGCGCTTCCCTCTGGGCGAGTTCTACAAGCGCCGCATTTCGCGCGTCTATCCGGGCATGGTGGTGTTCGCGCTAGGGACCTTCCTGCTGGTGCGGGGGACGGAGCTCGCCTTCAAGCCTGCGGCGCTCGCCACCGCGCTCAGCTTCACCCTCAACTACGCCATCGTCCTGACCCACCGGGTGCCGGCGATCGAGAACCTCTGGTCGTTGTGCATCGAGGAGCACGGCTATCTGCTGCTGGGCGCGCTGGCCTTCCTGGCGCGCCGCCGGCGGGTCAGGCCGGGCTGGGTGCTGCTGGGGCTGGGCGGCCTCTCCATGCTGGATTCGGTGGCGAGCAGCCTCGCGGGCCAGGATTATTTCACCGTCTATTGGCGCAGCGACGCCCACCTGGGCTCGATCTTCGTGGCCGCCGGCGCCCGCCTTCTGCTGCGCGAGCGCAAAGCGCCCGCCTGGCTCTCGCCGCTGGCCCTCGCGCTCGGGATCGCGCTCCTGGCGCTGACGCCCTACTGGGTGCGCTACAGCCTGGGCACGTCCGTGCTGGCCGCAGGCATCGCCACCCTCGACCAAGCGCCCGCGGCGGCGAAGCGGCTGCTCGCCTTCGCGCCCCTGCGGCTGGCAGGCCTCTGGTCCTATTCGCTCTATCTCTACCAGCAGCCCTGGTTCCAGGCCTCGCGGGCCGCGGCGCTGGACCCGGCCCAGGCGCGCGGGCTTCCGGTGCCCGTCGCCCTGGCCGGCGCCTGCGCCTGCGGGATCGCCTCCTTCTACCTGGTCGAGCAGCCGGCCCGGCGC
>CBJNAS010000151.1:0-7376 GCA_966434565.1 uncultured Phenylobacterium sp. | reverse complement strand
CTGGGCGGCGCTCAGGGCGCAGCGGAAGGGGTAGGGAGATGGCGATCGTCTTCCCGCCCCTTCATGAGGCTACCGGATTCCCAAGTCTGCGCCGAACGCCCCCTCCGTCTCCCGCCTTGCGGCGGGGGAGTTGTCGCCGAAGGCGACTGAGGCGGCGTTCAGGCCCTCGAGCCGAGTTGCGTGAATGCCGTAGCCTTCATGGGGAGGGAAGGTGAGCCCACGCCCTCCGCGCAAGGTCCGCGCGCACGAGACGCCCATCCAGCTCTCCTCGGACGAGATCGCCTTCGTCCGCGCGCTGGTGATCTACGAGGACGAATCCCTGCTGGCCCTGAACAAGCCCGCGGGCCTGTCCAGCCAAGGCGGGCGCATCCAGGCGCACACCCTGGACGAGATGCTCTGGGCGTTCGCCCGGCCGGGCAAGTCGCGGCCACGGCTGATCCACCGGCTCGACCGCGACACCTCCGGCGTGATCCTGACCGCCAAGACCAAGCCCGCGGCGGGCTTCCTCGGCAAGGCGATGATGGCCCGCCAGTTCGCCAAGACCTACCGGGCGATCGTGGCCCCGGGCGCGCCGGAGCCGGCGGCCGGTGTCATCGAGACGGCGCTCCGGCGCGAGGAGATCGGCCGCGAGGCCTACATCCGCGTCTGCGCGCCGGACCATCCGGACGCGGAGGCGGCGCGCACCCGCTATCGCACGCTTTCGGCCACGTCCGCCACCGCCCTTGTCGAGCTCGATCCGGAGACCGGGCGCATGCATCAGCTGCGCGTCCACCTGGCTTCGATCGGACGGCCGATCGTAGGTGACGCCCGCTACGGCGGCACGCTGATGGTGGAGGGCCGGGCGGTTCCGCGGCTGATGCTGCATGCCCAGGCGCTGGTCTTCCCGCACCCCGGGGGCGGGCTGAAGCGGCTGGAGGCGCCCACGCCGGCGGACATGGCGGCGCTCGCGTCGGCCTTGCGGCTCGACTGAGCCGGAACGGCGCCGCATCCTGCCCGTTCACCGCGCGAACCTGCGGAAACCGCGATGCTTTTCGCTCCCACGCTCGAAGTGACTTGAAGTGAGATGAAACGCCTGGTCCTTGCTGCGCTCGCGGCCCTGTCGCTCGCCGCCTGCGCCAACGCGCCTACCCGCTACCAGCCCGCCACCGGGCCCGAGGCGGTAGGCTATTCCGAATACCGCATCGAGGCGGACCGCTGGCGGGTGACCTTCCGCGGCGGCCCGGGCGCGCCGCCCGAGCAGGTGATGGACTACGCCCTGATCCGCGCTTCGGACCTGGCCCTGGCCCACGGCTACGACTGGTTCCGCGTCGCCGAGCGGACGGTGCGCCAGGTGGGCGGCCAGTCGGGCCCCGACCTCAGCCTGGGGTTCGGCGGCATGAGCTTCGGCCGGCATACGGCGACCGGCGCCGGCGTCGGCGCCGGGTTCAACCTGGGCGGCGGCCCGGCGCTGGCGGCCACCCTCGAGGTGCTGATGGGGCGCGGGCCCAAGCCGCCCGGCCTCGACGTCTACGACGCCCGCTCGGTGCGCAGCACCCTGGGCCGGCCCGTCTGAGCCTTTGCGCAACGCGGGCCGCTGTCGCATAAGCGGCCGATGCGCGAGGTGAAGACGCTCTATGTCGACGCGGCCGAAGAGGGCGTGCGCCTCGACCGCTGGTTCAAGCGGCGCTGGCCGCACCTGAACCATGTGCAGATCCAGAAGCTCGCCCGTTCCGGCCAGATCCGCGTCGACGGCGCGCGGGTGAAGCCGGACACCCGGCTCTCCGCCGGCGCCCAGGTGCGCGTGCCGCCGCTGCCAGCCGCCCCGCCGCCGGGCGCGGAGAAGCGGCTGGATCCGCGCGATGCGGCCTTCGCCCGCTCCCTGGTGATCTACGAGGACGAGGAGGTGCTGGCGCTTAACAAGCCCTCCGGCCTGGCGGTGCAGGGCGGCACCAAGACCTCGCGCCACGTGGACCGGCTGCTGGCGGCCTGGGGGGAGGGGCTGGAGCGGCCCAGGCTGGTGCACCGCCTCGACCGCGACACCTCCGGCGTGCTGGTGCTGGGCAAGACGCCCCAGGCGGCGGCCCGCCTCGCCGGGGCGTTCGCCAAGCGGCGGACGCAGAAGATCTACTGGGCCCTGGTCGCCGGCCTGCCCAAGCCCGAAGAGGGGGTGCTGGAGCTGCCGCTGGTCAAGAAAGGCGTCGGCGACCGCGAGATGGTGGTTCCGGCGGACCCGAAGGACCCCAAGGCCGAGAGCGCCGAGACCGAGTTCGTCATGCTGGCCCACGCCGGTCGCCAGGTCGCCTGGATGGCGCTCTGGCCGCACACCGGCCGCACCCACCAGCTGCGCGCCCACATGCTGGCCATGGGCCATCCGATCCTGGGCGATCCCAAGTACCGCGACGAGGCCCAGGCGGCGCTCTCGGAGGGCCTGAAGCTGCAGCTGCACGCCCGCCGGCTGACCATCCCGCACCCCTCGCGCGGCAGCCTGATCCTGGAGGCGCCGCTGAGCCCGGAGATGCGGGCGGGCTTCGAGCGCTTCGGCTTCGACGAGCACGAAGCCGACCCGGAGCCCTTCGCGAAGAGCCGGCGGCGTTAGGGCTTAACGCCCCCTCAGTCCGTTTCGCGAACAGCTCCGCCGCTTCGCAGGGGAGCATCTGAGCGCCGAAGATCCTCCACCGCGAAGCGGCGGAGGTGGCTCACACCGCAGGCGGGAGACGGCGGGGGCGTTCTGCTCAGCGGTCGATGCGCGCCTGCATCTGCGGCGAGTAGCGGTCGCCCTGCACGGGGATGCTGGCGAGCTTGGCCTCGATCTCAGCGAGCTCTTCGGGCGAGAGCCGGACGTCGGCCGCACCGAGGTTCTCCTCCAGCCGGTGCAGCTTGCTGGTGCCGGGGATCGGCGCGATCCAGGGCTTTTGGGCGAGCAGCCAGGCGAGCGCGATCTGGGCCGGGGTGACGCCCTTGCGCCCGGCGATCTCGCCGAGGCGCTCGATCAGGGCCTGGTTGACGCGGCGCGCTTCCGGGCTGAAGCGGGGCGCGGCGTTCCTGAAGTCGCCGGCCGAGAACGGGGTGTCGGCGGTGATCGCCCCGGTGAGGAAGCCCTTGCCGAGCGGGCTGAACGGCACGAAGCCGATCCCCAACTCCTCGAGCGTCGGCAGGATCTCGGCCTCCGGCTCGCGCCACCACAGGGAGTATTCGCTCTGCAGGGCCGCGACCGGCTGCACGGCGTGCGCCCGGCGGATGGTGCGCACGCCCGCTTCGGAAAGGCCGAAGTGCTTCACCTTGCCCTCGGCGATCAGCTCGCGGACGGTCCCGGCCACGTCCTCGATCGGCACGTCGGGATCGACCCGGTGCTGATAGAGCAGGTCGATGCGGTCGGTCCGCAGGCGTTTCAACGAAGCTTCGGCGACCTCGCGGATGTGGGCGGGCCGGCTGTCCAGGGCCATCTGGGGGTCGCCGATCTTAAAGCCGAACTTGGTGGCGATCACCACCTGGTCGCGCACCGGCGCCAGAGCTTCGCCGACGATCTCCTCGTTGAC
The DNA here is from genome assembly GCA_966434565.1 of uncultured Phenylobacterium sp. Classification (GTDB taxonomy): domain Bacteria; phylum Pseudomonadota; class Alphaproteobacteria; order Caulobacterales; family Caulobacteraceae; genus Phenylobacterium. The sequence continues at coordinate 3,861 of CBJNAS010000151.1, read as the reverse complement.
GAAGGGGCCATAGACCTCGGCGGTGTCGAAAAAGGTGACGCCGCGCTCATAGGCCGCCCGCACCATCCCGAGCGCCTCGGTCCGGTCGGTCGCCGGGCCCAGGCCGAAGCTCAGGCCCATGCAGCCATAGCCGATCGCCGAGACCTCCAGCCCGCCCAGCCTGCGCTTTTGCATCGTCCGTCTCCTCCCGGAAGGCGCCGACCGTCAGGCGGGCAGCAGACCCTGGCCTTCGAGCAGCCCTTGCAACTCGCCGGCGGCGTACATCTCGCGGACGATGTCGCTGCCGCCGACGAACTCGCCCTTCACATAGAGCTGCGGGATGGTCGGCCAGTCGGAGAAGGCCTTGATGCCCTGGCGCAGCGCCTCGCTCTGCAGCACGTCGACGCCGACGTACTCGACGCCGAGATGGTCGAGGATCTGCACCACGGCGGCGGAGAAGCCGCAGCGGGGCTGCTCGGGCTCGCCCTTCATGAACACGATCACCGGATGCTCGGCCACCGCCTTGGCGATGAAGTCGTGCACGGGATCGGCGGCGGTGTCGGTCATGGGTCGCCCTTTCGGCGCAGAAGAACTCGGGCAAGAGCTAGGGAGCCGCGGGGGCGGGGTCAAGCACGCCCTGTGACGCGTCACGCCGGCGCGGAGGTCTCCAGCGCAAGCGCATGCAGCTCGCCGCCCATCTTGCCCTTGAGCGCGGCGTAGACCAGCTGGTGCTGGCGCACCCGCGGCAGGCCCTTGAAGGCCTGGGACACGATCCGCGCCCGGTAGTGGTCGCCATCGCCGGCCAGGTCGTCGACCTGGATCTCGGCGTCGGGGAAGCCCTCCCGCAGGGCGGCTTCCAGGTCTTGGATCGGCATCGGCATGAGAGTGCTCCTTGGGCCGGGTCGATAGGCGGATTAAGCCCGACGCCGCAAGCCCTCACTCCACGATCGCCGAATAGACCAGGCTCTTCAGCTCGCCGCGGAAGTCGTAGGGGGCCGGGCCCCGGAGCCCAGCCATGAAGACGACGGTCAGCTCCTCCTTCGGATCGACCCAGAAGAGGGACGATGCCGCGCCGCTCCAGCCGAAATCGCCCGCGCCGTAGCCGCCGCTCTGCGCCTGGCCGAGGTTGACGGCGAAGCCCAGGCCCATGCCGATCCCGGCCTGCGTCTCCGGAAGGTCCTTGGCGAGCGCCAGCTTCGCTAGCTCCGCGCCCTGCGGCAGGTGGTTCAGGCGCATCAGCTCCACCGTGCGCGGGCCCAGGACGCGCGCGCCGTCGAGCTCGCCGCCCCGGCGCAGCATCTCGCCGAAGCGCAGGTAGTCGCCGCTCGTCCCCACCAGCCCGCCGCCGCCCGAGCAGAAGACGGGATCCTCGGCGAAGACGCTGGCCTGCGGATCTTCGTCGAGCGCCAGGCTCCCGTCCGGCTCCCGGCGATAAGCGGCGGCCAGACGGTCGAGCTTGGCCGCGGGAACCTGGAAGGCGGTGTCGTTCATGCCGAGCGGGCCGAGGACCTCCTCCTCCAGGTAGCGCGCGAACGGTCGTCCGGAGATCACCTCCACCAGGGCGCCGCAGGCGTCGGTGGCGAAGGAGTAGAGCCAGGCGCTCCCGGGCTGGTAGCCGAGCGGGATGGCGCCCAGCTTTTCCAGGAAGGCCGCCATGCCGCCCGCGAAATCGGGCCCGCGCACATCCTCGGGCGTGAGGCCGGAGTAGCTGAAACCTGCGGTGTGGGTGAGCAGGTCGCGGAAGGTGACCGGGCGGCGGGCGGGCTCCAGGCCGCCCTCGCGCCCGCCGGGCTTCCGGACCCTGGGCTCCAGCCAGGACGGGACGAAGCGCGCCACCGGCTCTTCCAGCTGGAAGAGGCCGCGCTCGTAGAGCGTCATCAGCGCCACCGAGGTGATCGGCTTGCTGAGCGAGGACAGCCGCCACAGGGTGTTTTCGCGCACCGGCCGGCCGCGCTCGCGATCCATCAGGCCGAAGGTCTCGGAGTAGGCGATGTGCCCATGGCGCACCACGCCCACCTGGCAGCCGGCGATGCGGCCGGGATCGATGTAGACGCGCTGCAGGTGCTCGCCGAGGCGTTCCAGACGCTTCGGATCAAGGCCGGTCCACTGCGAACGTGCGTCCATGGATGTGCTCCTGCCTCCGGCCATCATCGCCGCGGAAGGACGCTCACGCCAGATCCTCCACCAAAGGGGGAGATGGCCCGGAGCGCCGGAGGGGGTTTCAGCGCCGAGTCTGCGCCTTCAACCTCCTCAGTCGCACCGCGACCGCTCCCTATGGGCCCTATGGGGGAGCACCTAGTCCATATACCCCGGCATCCAGCCTTCGTGGACCTGGCGGAGCTGATCGAGCGGTAGGTCGAACAGGCCCTCGACCGCCAGGGTGTCGCCGCCGGCCTGGCCGATCACCGCCGCGGCGACGCCGGCGGCCTGGGCGGCGGCCAGGATGGGCGCGGGTTCGGCGGCGGCCAGCAGGTAGCGGGCCTGGTCCTCGCCGAACAGTTTGGCGTGGAGCGCGTCGCCCGCGAGGGTCAGGCGGACGCCGAGGTTCGAGGCCAGCGCCATCTCGGCCGCCGCGGCGGCCAGGCCGCCATCGGCGAGGTCGTGGACCGTGCGGGTCGCGCCGTCCTGGATCAGCCGGCGCACCAGGTCGCCGTTGCGCCGCTCCAGCGCCAGGTCGACCGGCGGGGGGGCGCCGTCCTCGCGGCCCAGAATCTCGCGGAGATAGATGGAGGCGCCCAGCTCGCCGCGGGTCTCGCCGATCACCATCAGCACGTCCCCGGCCTTCATGCTGGAGAAGTCCGCCCGCCGCGCATAGTCCGCGATCAGCCCCACGCCGCCCACCGTGGGCGTCGGCGGAATGGCGGCGCCGTTGGTCTCGTTGTAGAGGCTGACGTTGCCGCTCACCACCGGGAAGTCCAGCGCCGCGCAGGCCTCGGCCATGCCGTCGGTGGCGCGGACGATCTGGCCCATGATCTCCGGCCGCTCGGGATTGCCGAAGTTCAGGTTGTCGGTGATGGCGATGGGCTCGGCGCCCACCGCGGTCAGGTTGCGCCAGGCCTCCGCCACCGCCTGCTTGCCGCCCTCGTAAGGGTCGGCCTGGACGTAGCGCGGGGTGACGTCGGAGGTGACCGCCAGCGCCTTGCGCGTGCCGTGCACGCGGACGATCCCGGCGTCCGCGCCAGTGGCGGAGTCCTCCAGGGTGTCGGCCATGACGTGGCGGTCGTACTGCTCCCAGATCCAGCGTTTGGAGGCCATGTCCGGCGCGCTCATCAGATCGAGGACGGCCTGGGCCCAGTCGGTGGGGGCGGGGACTTCGGCGGCGGTCAGCCTGGGCTGCGAGGTCGGCTGGACCCAGGGGCGGTCGTAGCACGGGGCGTCGTCGAACAGCGGCGCCAGCGGAATGTCGCCCACCACCTCGCCCTTGTGCTTCAGCACCAGGCGTCCGGACTCGGTGGTCTTGCCGATGACCGCGGCGTCCAGGCCCCACTTCTCGAAGATGCGGTAGCCGTCGGCCTCGCGGCCGGGCTTGAGGATGGCCAGCATCCGCTCCTGGCTCTCCGAGAGCATCATCTCGTAGGCCGTCATGCCGTCTTCCCGCTGCGGCACGCAGTCCAGGTCGAGCTCGATGCCCACCCCGCCCTTGCCGGCCATCTCGACCGAGGAGGAGGTGAGCCCGGCCGCGCCCATGTCCTGGATGGCGGCTACCGCGCCCGAGGCCATCAGCTCGAGCGTGGCCTCGATCAGCAGCTTCTCGGCGAAGGGGTCGCCCACCTGGACGGTCGGGCGCTTTTCTTCCGAGGCCTCGTCGAACTCCGCCGAGGCCATGGTCGCGCCGTGGATGCCGTCGCGGCCGGTCTTGGAGCCGAAGTAGACCACCGGCAG
>CBJNAS010000150.1:0-7431 GCA_966434565.1 uncultured Phenylobacterium sp. | reverse complement strand
TTGTGTGAAGGCCGTAGCCATCAAGGGGAGGGAAGCACGAACTTGTCGCCCTTCACCGAGGGCAGCTTCACCACCACGGTCACCGCGTCCGTGAGGGCCGCGAAGTCCGTCGCCTCTCCGGGCTCCACCGTGACGATGTCGCCCGCCCCCCACTCCTGGCCCATCATCCGCACCCGGCCGGAGACGATCGCCGTGAGCTCCGTCGCCACCGCGTGATAATGCGCGCTCTCGTGGTCGCCGGCGGCGTAGTGCTTGATGGCGACCTCGCAGTGCTCGCTGCGGATGGCGGTCGGCGTAAAATCGCCGACGAACCAGCCCTTGACCATGGCCTCCAGCCGGTCATGCCTCATGCGCGCAGCGCCTGCTCGTAGGCCTCCACCTGGGAGATGGCCTTCAGCGGATGGTACTGGTTGGCCGCGAGCGGGAAGGTGGCGATCTTCTTCTGCTCGAGGATCAGCTCGTTCAGCGCGGGCGCCAGGAAGAAGCGGTCCTGCACCTGGGCGTCCTTCAGGATCATCTGCTGCAGGGCGGCGAAGAAGTCGCCCGCCCGCCGGAACCAGTAGACGCCGGCGCTGGCGTTGCGGCTGATCGGTCGCTTCTCGGCGGCCTCGGTGACCCAGCCAAGCGCATCGGTGCGCACGAAGGAATAGCGCGGGTGCAGGCTCTCGAAGGTCATCACGCCCGCATCCGCGCCGGCCTTGCGAAAGCCCGCGACCGCGCCGCCGAAGTCGACCTCGATGTGGTCGGTGGCGGAGGCCACAATCAGTTCGTCCTCGGCGTCCACCTGGCCCACCGCCAGCATGGCGGTGCAGGCCGCGCCGCGCGTCTCGCGGCGGATCTCCACCACGCCACAGCCGGGCGCCATCAGGGTCACAATATCCTTCAGGTGGTAGCGCTCCACGTCGCTGCGGCGGAAGCAGAAGACGAACCGCGCCCTGCGATCGAACGACAGCGCCCGAACCTGGCGCTCCAGCACCAGGCCGTCGTCCATCTCGGAGAGCCAGATCGGATAGGGATTGGCGGCGTGGGGGTCCACAGGCTCGCCGGCGGCGAGGATCAGGACGTTCATGCCGCCTCCCGGAGCGCGACCTCGATGCGCTTTTCGATATTGGCCAGGTTCACGTCGCCCACGTCGCGCACCACCAGCACGTGGGCGCCCGAGGCGCGGGCCGCCTGCAGGCCGTGCTCGTTGTCCTCCACGATCAGGGTCTCCGCGGGGGTGACGCCCAGCTTCAGCATGGCGGTGATGTAGATGTCGGGCGCGGGCTTGGGCCGCTCGACGTCCTCGTTGGAGAGCATCAGGTCGAGGTAACGGGCCAGGTGCGCCCGCTGCATCATCGCCTCCACCGTGGCGCGGATGGAGTTGGAGGCCACCGCCAGCTTCAGCCCCCGCGCCTTCAGCTCGGACAGCGCGAACTGGTGGATGAAGGTGGGTTTGCAGCGCGTCGCCACCATCTCCATGGTATAGCTCTGCTTCAGCGCGTTCAGGAAGGAATGCAGCTCCCGCGGCAGGTCCTCCGTGGTCGACAGGATCTCCAGCTTCCTGCGCGTCGGCAGGCCGTCGAAGGTGGTCAGGTGGTCGGCGCGGCTGATCTCCAGGCCGAACAGGCCGAGCGCCCGGTTGAGCGCCTCGTAGTGCCATTCCTTGGCGTCGATCAGGACGCCGTCCATGTCGAATACGACCGCCTTGATCATGGCTGCAGCGCCGCCTTCGCTTTCTCCGGCCAGTCGGTGCACAGCGTCACCCGGCCCTCCCCCTCGAACGGCGCCAGCATCTCCCAGAGCCGCACGGGGTCCCGCCCGTGCAGTTCGGAGGAGACGACGCAGACCGACTTGCCCGCGTCGAGGCGCCTGAGGATGTGGTCAGGCCGAATCCATTGATCATCGGTAAAGGAATCCAGCCAGACGCCGGTCGCCTCGGCCAGCAGGACGGGCTCGGGCTCGATGTCGCTCTCGCGGGTGTAGAAGGGCAGGCCTTCGCGGGCGTAGCGCACCGTCTCGGGCCCGGACATGTCGAAGGCGAACCAGGGCGTCGCGCTGCCCTCGAAGGCGGCGCGCAGCAGCGGCGCGAGGCCATCGGCCTTGACGTTGACCGCGAGCGGCAGGCCCGAGCCCTCGAACAGGCCGATGAGCTCGCTCCAGGCCATCTCGTCGCCCTTCGGCGGGTCGTGGGCCACGACCAGCCTGCCCGCAAGGTCGCGGACGTCGGTCTCCGTGCCGAAGCCCGTGCGCAGGGTGCGCTCGAAGGCGGCCCGGCTGTTCTTCTCGCAAGGGTCGCGCCAGTAGCCGCGGTGGCTGATGATCCGCACGCGTCAGGCCGCGATCCGCTGGGAGATCGGCAGCGACAGGAAGAGCTCCAGGTCGGCGGGAATGCCCAGCCCGTACATGCCGGCCGCCTCGGCGCCGATGTTGTGGATGCCGATCCTGGCGCCGCGCGCGATCAGCATGTTGTAGACGGGCGCGACATAGAACTCGCCGTTGACCCTGAGGTCGCGGGCGATCATCTCGCGGGCCGCGTCGGCGAAGTCGCGTCCGCGGGCGAAGTTGTAGACCCCCACCGTCGCCTCGTCGGAGATCGGGACCTTCTCCGCCACCTCGGTGGCGAGCCCGCGCGCGTCGACCGCCACGAAGGACCACTTCGGATCGTCCGCCGTCATGGTCATGATCAGCCCGTCCAGGCCGGCCATGGCGTCCAGGTAGTCGTCGATCGCGACGTCGAGGTACTGGTCGCTGTTGGCGATCATCAGCGGGCCGTCCCCGAGGAAAGCCTCGGCCGTCAGCACGCTGCAGGCCGCTCCCTCCGTGACCCCGTCCAGCTGGACGATGCTGCAGCCGGGCGCCCAGGCCGTGAGCTTCGGCTCCAGGTCGTAGGCGCGCACATGATCGCGCTGGCAGATGAAGACGAAACGATGTGGCCGGCGCGGCGTGAGGTTGTCGATGACCAGCTTGATCATCGGCACGCCGCGCACCGGGATCAGCGGCTTGGGGTCCTTGAAGCCGGCCTCGGCGAAGCGGCTGCCGCGCCCGGCCATGGGCACTACGATGGTCAGAGGCGTCTCAGGCATGGCGCAAGTCCCCGATTCGCCAGGGATTGTACCGCTGCGCGCGAGTCGCACCCAGGCGGGGCGAATGGCAGGCCTTCCCTCCCCTTCATGGGGCTACGCAACCCACCATCACATCCCCCGAATCCACGTTCATCGTCGAGCCGGTTCGACGCGTTAGTGTGGGACGCAATTTGGAGGCGCTTATGCTCAGCGACGAGGAAGCGATCATGGAGGGGGTCGAGGTTCGCGAGACCGGCCTGGGCAAGTACCAGGTCGAGATCCGCACCGGCGGCGCCGTCTTCACTGCCGACGAGCCAAGGGAGGTCGGCGGGCTGGGCTCAGGCCCCACGCCTTACGACCTGCTGGGCGCCGCACTCGGCGCCTGCACGGTGATGACGCTCCGGCTCTATGCGGAGCGCAAAGGCTGGCCCTTGGACACGGCCAAGGTTCGCGTGCTGCACCGGCGCGCGGGGCTCGAGGGCAAGGACCGCTTCGCCCGCGAGATCGTGCTGGAGGGCGACCTCTCCCATGACCAGCGTCGACGCCTGCTGGAGATCGCCGAGCACTGCCCGGTCCACCTCACCCTGGAGCGGGGCGCCGAGGTGGTGACGGTGCTCGCGGAAACGCCGCTGGCCGGCGGCCTCGATCCGGCGCCGGTCGAGCACATGAACGACATGATGCAGGCCTGCGAGGACTGACGCGCGCGGCGCCTGGGCAATGCGCAACCGTGCCGCGGTTCCTCGAAGCGACGCCGAGCCCGCGGGAACATATCGGCCCGGTGCGCGATCATGGCTGGCCCGCGCCCCGCGGCGCAGCGCCCCTGGAGATCGGCCTTGGCCCGCCTCGCCTGCCCGAACTGCAAGCGGCTCCTGCAGCTGGAGGCGAGGGCCTGCCTGGGCTGCGACCGCGCCGTAGGCTTCGATCCCGCCGCCCACGCCTTTCGCGACCTCGACCCGGCGAGCGGCCGGTGGCGCACGCTGGAGGCCGGCCAGCCGCAGGCCCGGCTGTGCGACAATGGCCGATACGGGGCCTGCAACTGGCTCGCGGCCGAGGGCGACGCGGGGGGGCTGTGCCTCTCCTGCCGGCACAACGCCATCATCCCCGACCTGTCGGTCCCGGGCGTGTTGCAGCGCTGGCGCAAGGTGGAGGACGCCAAGCGCCGCGCGCTGCTGGGACCGCTGCGCCTGGGCCTCGCGCTCGACGGCGTCCCCGAGCTGAAGTTCCACCTGCTCTATGATCCGCACGCGGAAGCCGGCGGGCCGCCACAGCATCCCACCGGCTATCTTGAGGGCGTGATCACCCTCAACCTCGTGGAAGCCGACGACAGCGCCCGCGAACGCATCCGCGCCGAGATGGACGAGCCCTACCGCACCCTTGTGGGCCACTTCCGCCACGAGCTCGGCCACCACTACTGGCATCGGCTGGTGGCGGGCTCGCCCCATCTGGACGCCTTCCGCAGCCTGTTCGGCGACGAGCGCGCCGACTACGCCGCCGCGGCCCAAGGTTACTATGCGGCGGGCGCCGCAGAGGACTGGAACGCCCGTTTCGTCTCCCGCTACGCCTCCATGCACCCCTGGGAGGACTTCGCCGAGACCTTCGCCCATTACCTGCACATCGCCGACACCCTGGCCGCCGTGGCGGATTTCGGCATGACGCTCAGCCCCTGGCCCGACGAGGCGCAGGCCGAGCCGCTGCCCATCGACATCGCCCCCTACCGCGCCGACACCGCCGCCCTGGCCAGGCTATGGGCGCCCTGCGCCTTTGCGCTCAACGCGGTGAACCGCAGCATGGGGCGGCCCGACCTCTACCCGTTCTCGCTCACCCCCATGGTGGTGGTGAAGCTCGACTTCGCCAACCGTCTGGTCGCCGACGCCACCCGCCGCGCGCCGATGGGCGACGGCGAGCAGGAAGGCCTGCAGGCGGTGATGGCGGTGCTGTCGCTTCCGGCCGCGCCGGGGGACGAGGCGGCGTGAGGCTTTCGCTTCGGGTAGAAGGCGAGCGCCGAGCTGTCCGGGAGAAGCGCGTCTCCCCCACCTGTCCGCTGGACACCTTCCCGCTGACTACCACGCAGGCGCCCGCGCCTGATCCAGCGACATTCCTCGCGCGCAGAGCGCGCATCCCCGCTTCCCCATGCAGCCTCAGCAATTCCGACTAAGATCGCGGCCGAGTTCGGAAACCCGGAGGGCCGGCCCCTGTCCGTCGTCGCAGCACTTCACCACGTCACCCGCTACCGCTACGACCAGCCGACCGAGCTTTCGCCGCACGTCATCCGCCTGCGGCCGGCGCCGCATACGCGGACACGGATTCCGAGCTATTCGCTGAAGGTCACGCCCGCCAACCACTTCATCAACTGGCAGCAGGACCCGCACGGCAACTGGCTGGCGCGGCTGGTTTTCCCCGAGCCCACCCGGGAATTCTCGATCGAGGTCGACCTCACCGCCGAGATGGTGGTGATCAACCCCTTCGACTTCTTCGTCGAGAGTTACGCCGAGACCCTGCCCTTCCAATACGCGCCCGACCTCGCCCACGATCTGGCGCCCTATCTGGCGCTCGACGACGTGGGCCCGGGCCTGCAGGCCGCCATCGCCGAGCTGAAGCCCGAGGGCCAGGCGACCGTCGACTTCGTGGTCGGCCTCACCCGCGAGCTGCAGCAGCGCATCCGCTATGTCGTGCGCCTGGAGCCGGGCGTGCAGAGCCCGGACGCCACCCTGTCGCTGGGCTCCGGATCGTGCCGCGACAGCGGCTGGCTGCTGGTGCAGATGCTGCGCGGCCTGGGGCTCGCGGCGCGGTTCGTCTCCGGCTACCTGATCCAGCTGAAGGCCGACATCGACCCCATCGACGGGCCGATGGGGACGCAGACGGACTTCACCGACCTGCACGCCTGGGCCGAGGTCTACATCCCGGGCGCCGGCTGGATCGGCCTGGACGCCACCTCCGGCCTGCTCTGCGGCGAGGGCCATATCCCGCTGGCGGCGACCCCGCACTACCGCTCCGCCGCGCCGATCAGCGGCATGGCCAGCCGCGCGGCGGACGACTTCGACTTCGCCATGCAGGTGACGCGGATGGTCGAGCCGATCCGCATCACCAAGCCCTTCGAGCCCGAGGACTGGGCGGCGCTGGACGAGGTGGGCGGGCGCGTCGACCGCGACCTGCTGGGCCAGGACGTGCGGCTCACCATGGGCGGGGAGCCGACCTTCGTCTCGGTGGACGACTTCCAGTCGGCGGAGTGGAACACCGCGGCGCTCGGCGCCACCAAGCAGGCCATCGCCGAGCAGCTGCTGCAGCGGCTGCGCCGTCGATTCGGCCCCGGCGGCCTGGTCCACTACGGCCAGGGCAAGTGGTACCCGGGCGAGCCGCTGCCACGCTGGGCGCTGGGCCTCTACTGGCGGCGCGACGGCCAGCCTATCCTGAAGTCGACCCCGCTGCAGACGGAGCGGGACACGGCGACCACGATCGAGGACGCCCAGGCCTTCATCACCCGGCTGGCCGGGCGGCTGGGCCTGGACGCGGCGCACATCCTGCCGGCGCACGAAGATCCCGTGGCCGCGATCCGCGCCGAGGCCGACCTGCCGCACGACTTTGCCCTGGCGGACGCCGACCTGGACGAGGGCGACGGTCGGGTGAAGCTGCGCCGCCTGCTGGAGACCGGGCTCTCCAAGCCGGTGGGCTACGTCCTGCCCCTGCGCAAGGCGATGTCCGCCGGCGAGGGCGAGGGCTGGGTCAGCGAAGCGTGGCGCTTCCGCCGCGAGCGGCTGTTCCTGTTCCCTGGCGATTCCCCGATGGGCCTGCGGCTGCCGCTGGGGAACCTGCCGCAGCTGGCGGAGCACGACTATCCCTACATCGTCTCCCCCGATCCCTATGAGGAGCGGGGCCCCCTGCCCGCCTATCCGGCCGAGCCGCCCGCGAAACCGGGCAAGCGCGACCCGAGCCGCCACGTTTATGTCCGCACGGCGGTGGCCGCGGAACCGCGCGGCGGCGTGCTCCACGTGTTCATGCCGCCGGTCGCCCGGATAGAGGATTATCTGGAGCTGGTCGCGCAGGTGGAGGCCGCCGCCGAGGGCCGCCACCTGCGCATCGAGGGCTATCCCCCGCCCGACGACCGCCGTATCGGCCTGCTGAAGGTCACCCCCGACCCCGGTGTCATCGAGGTCAACGTCCAGCCGGCGGCCAGCTGGCGTGAGGCTGTGGAGATCACCACCGGCCTGTACGAGGACGCCCGCGCCACCCGCCTGGGCGCGGACAAGTTCATGATCGACGGGCGCCATACCGGCACCGGCGGCGGCGCGCACGTGGTGCTGGGCGGCCAGAGCCCGGCGGACTCGCCCTTCCTGCGCCGGCCGGACCTGTTGAAAAGCCTGCTGCTCTACTGGCAGCGCCACCCTTCTCT
>CBJNAS010000149.1:0-7445 GCA_966434565.1 uncultured Phenylobacterium sp. | reverse complement strand
TGCCGGCCATGTCGTCGCGGCTGGCCACGTCGAAGGCCGCCGTCAGCGCCGCGCCCGAGGAGATGCCCACGGGGATTCCCTCCTCGCGGGCCACGCGGCGGGCCATGGCGAAGCTGTCGTCGTTGGTGACCTGGACCACCTCGTCCATCACGCCGCGGTCGAGGATGGAGGGCACGAAGCCCGCGCCGATACCCTGGATCTTGTGTGGCCCAGGCGGGCCGCCGGACAGCACCGCCGAGGCCTCGGGCTCGACCGCGATCATGCGCACCGACGGCTTGCGCGCCTTCAGCACCTGGCCAACGCCGGTGATGGTGCCGCCGGTGCCGACCCCGGAGATCACCGCGTCGACCCGCCCGTCGGTGTCGTTCCAGATCTCCTCCGCCGTCGAGACCCGGTGGATCAGCGGATTGGCGGCGTTGTCGAACTGCTGCGGCATCACCGCCCCGGGCGTGGCCGCGACGATCTCCTTGGCGCGCGCCACCGCGCCCGCCATGCCGCGCTCCGGCGGGGTGAGCTCCAGCTTGGCGCCCAGCAGCAGCAGCATCTTGCGCCGTTCCAGCGACATGCTCTCGGGCATCACCAGGGTCAGCCGGTAGCCCTTGGCCGCGGCCACGAAGGCGAGCGCGATGCCGGTGTTGCCGCTGGTCGGCTCGACGATCACGCCGCCGGGCTTCAGCACGCCCTTGGCCTCGAGGTATTCGATCATCGCCACGCCGATGCGGTCCTTCACCGAGGCGATCGGATTGAAGAACTCCAGCTTGGCCAGGACCTCGCCCTTCGGCTTCAGCGCCGCCGAGAGCCGCGGCAGGCGCACCAGGGGCGTATCGCCGATGGTGTCGATGATTGAGTCGTAGATCTTGCCGCGGCCGGCCCGCTTGTAGCGCGCGGCGTCGTAGACCTTGTCGGGGGTGGCGTCCATGGACGGACCTTTCGGTAGAGTAGCGCCCTTCTCAGGCGCGACCCTAAGGCTTCCGCCACGGCCCATGAAGGGGAGGACCGGGGAATTTTTTACGCCTGAGCCGCATCGCCAACCGGGCGAACAGGCGGCATAAGTCGCCCATGCTCGCCGAACCCGACCTGGAGCCTCTGGCCGAGGCCCGCGCCATCCTGCGCCGCGTCTTCGGGCACCCGGAGTTCCGCGGGCTGCAGGCCGAGGTGATCGGCGAGGTCCTGGCCGGGCGCAGCGCGCTGGCGGTGCTGCCGACCGGGGGCGGCAAGAGCGTCTGCTACCAGATCCCCGCCCTGATGCGTCCGGGCCTGGGCCTGGTCGTCTCGCCGCTGATCGCCCTGATGGCCGATCAGGTGGCCGGGCTGCAGCAGTCGGGCGTGGCCGCAGCGCGGCTGGATTCCAACATCGACCCGTCCGAGAAGGCTGAGACCTGGCGGCGCATCGAGGCCGGCGAGCTCTCCCTGCTCTACCTCTCGCCCGAGGGGCTGATGCAGTCGTGGATGCTGGAGCGGCTGGCGCGCACGCCGCTCTCGCTGATCGCCATCGACGAGGCCCACTGCGTCAGCCAGTGGGGCCACGACTTCCGCCCCGAATACCGCATGCTGGGCCGCCTGGCCGAGCTGTTCCCCAAGGTCCCGCGCCTGGCGGTCACCGCCACCGCGGACGCGCGCACCCGCGAGGACATTCGCGCCGAGCTCAGGCTGGAGGACAGCCGCGAGTTCGTCGCCAGCTTCGCCCGGCCGGAGCTGATCCTCTCCGCCGAGCGCAAGCGCGGCTCGGCCGCCAAGCGGGTGATCGAGCTGGTCACCGCCCGGCCGGCCCGCTCCGGCGTGGTCTATTCCGGCTCCCGCGCCGGGGCCGACGATCTGGCCGAGGCGCTGCGCCAGGCGGGCGTCCCCGCCCTCGCCTACCACGCCGGCCTGGAGCGGCGCCTGCGCAGCGTGCGGCTGGAGGAATTCCTGGAGGCGGAGGCGGCCGTGATGGTGGCCACCATCGCCTTCGGCATGGGGGTGGACAAGCCGGACATACGCTTCGTCATCCACGCCGATCCGCCGGCCTCGATCGAAGCCTACTGGCAGGAGATCGGCCGCGCGGGGCGCGACGGCCTGCCGGCCGAGGGGATCACGCTCTACGGCTCCGCCGACCTCGCCTGGGCGCTGCGCCGGGTGGCCGAGCGCGAGGTGGACGAGCGCGTCAAGCAGGTGCAGACGCGCAAGGTCCGCCAGCTCTACGCCATGCTGGAAGGGACTGGGTGCCGGGCCGCCGGGGTGCGCCGCTACTTCGGCGAGGCCGATGTCGTCCCTTGCGGCCAGTGCGATCTCTGCGTCAGCCCGCCCAAGGCGCAGGACTCCAGCCAGGCGGCCCAAAAGGCGCTCTCGGCCGTGCACCGGCTAGGCGGCCGCTTCGGGCGCGGGCGGCTGATCGACCACCTGCTCGGCAAGACCAAGGACGTCAGCGCCCAGGAGGCGGCGATGTCCACCTTCGGCATCGGCCAGGAGCTCTCGGCGGTGGGCTGGCGCGACCTCGTCGAGCAACTGCTGTTCGAGGGCCTGCTGCGCGAGGATCCGAACGACGGGCGCCCGCTGATCGGCCTGGGCGACGCCGACGGCGTACGCGCCGTCTACCGCGGCGAGCGGCGGGTATCGGTGCGCGCCGATGCGCCGGTGCGGGAGAAGCGCGCGCGCAAGGGTCGGGAACCCGCCGCGGAGATGTCCCCCGCCGACCGGCCGCTGTTCGAGGCGCTGCGCGCCTGGCGCGGTCGCGCGGCCAAGGCCCAGGGCGTGCCGCCCTACGTCATCTTCCACGACCGGACGCTCACCGAGATCGCCGCCGCCCGCCCGGGCTCGCGCGCCGCCCTGGAGCGCATCGCGGGCGTGGGCGAGGGCAAGCTCGCCCGCTACGGCGAGGCGGTGCTCGAGGTGGTCCGCAGCCTTTCCGATTGAAAATCCGCGCCTATCTGACCATCAAGTGTCATAAACCTGCGCGCTCGCGCCTGTTGCATGCTGAAGCTTGCGCCACCAGATGTCGGAGCAGCCCCCGCCGTCTTGGTTGCTCCGACCTCACCCGAGGGTTGAGCGTGCCTGGCGGCGCGAGTAACGCCCGAGGAAGCTTTTCCGATGTCCGAAACCCGAGCCTTGGGCGACCGTCAGCTGGCCGGCCAGTTGCGCGGCCTGCTGGTCGTCGTGCTGGCGCTGGCGATCCTGGCCGCGGGCCTGGCCGCCTGGAAGCGGGCGCGCACCATGCCCACATCGCAGGGCTCCGGCCCGCTCCCGGTCGCCGTCTCGGCGATGGTCATTGAACCACAGAGCGTGCCCGCCGGCCTGGAGAGTGTCGGGGCCCTGCAGGCCGTGCGCCAGGTGACGCTCGCGCCGCAAGTGTCCGGCCGCGTGGTGGCGATCCGCTTCGAGGGCGGCGCGCGCGTGGGCGCGGGCGCGGTCCTGGTCCAGCTCGACGACGCGCCGGAGCGCGCCGACCGCGCCGCGGCCCAGGCCAAGGCCGAGTACGCCAAGCTGATGCTCGAGCGCTCCCAGCGGCTGCAGCCGAAGGGCTTCGATCCCAAGCAGCTGCTCGACCAGCGGCAGTCCGAGTATGACCAGGCGATGGCCGCGGTGCGCCAGCTCGACGCCCACATCGCCCAGATGCAGGTGCGCGCGCCCTTTGCCGGCGAACTCGGCCTGCGCAAGGTCAACCTCGGCCAGTACCTCAACCCCGGCGATCCGATCGCCACCCTCACGGCGCTGGACAGCCTGTTCGTCAACTTCACCCTGCCGCAGCAGGAGCTCGGCCGCATCCGCGTCGGCGGGGCGGTGGAGGTGACCGCCGACGCCTTCCCGGGCCGCACCTTCGCCGCCCGGGTCAACGCCGTCGAGCCGGTGGTCGGCAGCGACACCCGCAACGTCAGCGTCCAGGCGGTGATGCCCAATCCCGAAGGCCTGCTTCGGCCCGGCATGTACGTCACCGCCCGCCTGGTGCTGCCGCCGCAGGAAGGCGCGCTCACCGCCCCGGCCACCGCCATCCAGACCGCCGCTTCCGGCGACAGCGTGCTGGTGATCCGCGGTCCCGATCCGCTGAAGGGCGGCAAGGCCGAGCTGGTCCCCGTACAGACCGGCCGGCGCATCGGCGACCGCGTCGTCATCGCCAGCGGGCTGAAGCCGGGCGACGTCGTCGTCACCGACGGGCAGCTGCGCGTCCAGCCCGGCGCCCCTGTCTCGGTCACGGCCAGGGGCGGCTAGGCCATGGCGTTCACCGACATCTTCATCCGCCGGCCGATCCTCTCGGTGGTGGTGAGCCTGCTCATCCTGCTGGTGGGCGCAAGCTCGCTCGTCCTGCTGCCGGTCCGCGAGTACCCGAACCTGCAGAGCGCCACCATCGTGGTCAGCACCAGCTTCCCGGGCGCGACGCAGGAGGTGATGCAGGGCTTCGTCACCACGCCCATCGCCCAGGCCATCGCCACGGCCAACGGCATCGAATACCTGACGTCTACGTCCAGCGCCGGCCGTAGCGAGGTCGACGCCAAGCTGGTGCTCAACGCCAACGCCGACCGCGCCATGACCGAGATCCTGGCCAAGGTGCAGCAGGTCAAATACCGCCTGCCGCAGGGCGCGAACGACCCGGTGATCGACAAGATCACCGCCGGCGCCACGCCGGTCGAATATGTCTCCTTCATCGCGCCCGGCCTGGCCACACCGCAGCTCACCGACTTCGCCACCCGGGTGGCCCAGCCGCTGATCACGGCGGTGCCGGGCGTGGCGTCGGCCGACATCTTCGGCGGCCAGACGCTGGCGATGCGCATCTGGGTGGACCCCGTGCGGCTCGCCGCCCGCGGGCTCTCGGCCGCCGACCTCTCCGCGGCGCTCAGGGCCAACAACGTCCAGGCCGCGCCCGGCCAGCTGAAGGGCTCGGCCACGGTGGTCAACATCACCGCAGGCACCGACGTCACCAGCGTCGAGGACTTCCGCCAGATGGTGATCAAGAACGGACCCGGCGGCATTGTCCGGCTCGGCGACGTCGCCACGGTGGAGATCGGCGGCGCGAACTACGACGCCAACTTCCGCTCCAGCGGCAAGCGCGCCGTGGTCATCGGCATTTCGCCGAATCCGGACGGCAATCCGCTGGAGATCGTCAGGGCCGTCAACGCGCTGATCCCCGGCATGCAGCGCGTCGCGCCGCCGGGAATGCAGATCATCGATCAGTTCGACGTCGCCCACTTCGTCAACGCCTCGATCCACGAGGTCATCCGTACGCTGGGCGAGGCGATCGTCATCGTCATCGCGGTGATCTTCCTGTTCCTGGGCTCGCCCCGGGCGGTGCTGATCCCGGTGGTCACCATCCCGCTGTCGCTGGTGGGCGCGGCGGCGCTGATGCTGGCGATGGGCTTCTCGCTGAACCTGCTCACCCTGCTTGCGCTGGTGCTGGCGATCGGTCTCGTCGTCGACGACGCCATCGTGGTGGTCGAGAACATCCATCGGCACATCGAGGAGGGGCTGTCGCCGGTGCGCGCCGCTCTCATCGGCGCCCGCGAGATCGTCCGGCCGGTCATCGCCATGACCATCACGCTCGCCGCCGTCTACGCTCCGATCGGCGTCATGGGCGGGCTGACGGGGGCGCTGTTCCGCGAGTTCGCCTTCACCCTCGCCTGCGCCGTGATCGTCTCGGGGGTCGTGGCGCTCACCCTGTCGCCGATGATGAGTTCCTGGCTGCTCAGGCCCGCGCACGCCCAGAGCCGGCTGGCGCGCGGGATCGAGCGTGCGATGGAGCGCGCCGCCGGGGTCTACCAGCGCCTGCTCGGGCGGACGCTGCGGGCCACGCCGATCGTGCTGGTGTTCGGCTCCGCGGTGCTGGCGGCCATCGTCGTACTGTTTTCCGGCGCCAAGCGAGAGCTCGCGCCCACCGAGGACCGCGGCTACATCTTCGCCGCGGTGAAGGCGCCGCAGTACGCCAACATCGACTACACCTCGCGTTTCAGCAGCCAGGTCGAACGCATCCTCATTGGCCTGCCGGAATACGCCAGCACCTGGTTCAGCAACGGCACGAACGGCAGCAACAACGCCTTCGGCGGCGTGGTGCTGAAGGAGTGGAGCGAGCGCCAGCGCGGCGCCGAGCAGATCCAGGCGGAGATCAACCGCAAGGGCGCCGGAGTCACCGGGGTCTACGCCACCGCCTTCCAGCCCACGCCCCTGCCCGCGGGGTCAGGCGGCTTTCCGGTGCAGATGGTGATCCGCTCGCCCGACGACTTCCCGGCGCTCTACGCGGCCATGGAGCGGCTGAAGGGCGCGGCCTGGCGCAGCCACCTGTTCGTCTTCGTCGACTCGGACCTCGCCTTTGACAGCCCCGAGGCGCGCGTCACCATCGACCGGGCGAAGGCCGGCGAGATGGGCGTCTCCATGCAGTCGATTGCCGACACCCTCGCCATTCTGCTGGGCGAGAACTACGTGAATCGCTTCAACTGGCACAACCGCTCCTACGACGTGATCACCCAGGTCCCGCGCGAGCAGCGGCTAACGCCCGACAGCATCGGCGGCTTCTACGTGAAGGCGGGCTCCGGCCAGCTGGTCCCGCTCTCCACCGTGACCCGCGTCGACATGCGGCCAGAGGCCAACCGCCTGCCGCAGTTCAACCAGATGAACTCGGCCACCCTCTCGGCGGTGCTGGCGCCCGGCGTGACCATGGGCGAGGCGGTGAAGTTCCTGCAGGCCCAGCCGCTGCCGCCGGGCGCGACCGTCGACTGGCTCTCCGACAGCCGCCAGTACGTGAGGGAGGGCAACCGGCTCACCGCCTCCTTCGCCTTCGCCCTGGTGGTGATCTTCCTGGTGCTGGCGGCGCAGTTCGAATCCTGGCGCGATCCGGTGGTGATCCTGGTGACGGTGCCGCTCGCCGTCTGCGGCGCGCTGGCGCCGCTCTACCTCGGCTACACCACGCTCAACATCTACACCCAGATCGGCCTCGTCACCCTGATCGGCCTGATCTCCAAGCACGGCATCCTGATGGTGTCCTTCGCCAACGAGATTCAGAAGCGCGACGACGTCGACCGCCGGACCGCCATCGCCCGCGCCGCGGCCGTGCGCCTGCGGCCGATCCTGATGACGACCGCGGCCATGGTCGCGGGCCTGGCGCCGTTGATCTTCTCCAGCGGCGCGGGCTCTGCGAGCCGCTTCGCCATCGGCATCGTGGTGGTGATGGGCATGCTGGTCGGCACCCTCTTCACCCTCTTCGTCCTGCCGACCGTCTACGGCCTGATCGGCAGCGACCACCGGCCGAGCGCCGCCAGCGCCCGCGACCGGGAACTGGCCCAGGCGGCGTGAGGGCCGGAACGCCCCCTCGGCAAGGCGGGAGACGGAGGGGGCGTTTAGGAAAGCTACTGCATGAACCAGCCGTGACTGACCACGACGGACTGGCCGGTCAGCGCATTGGTCGGGAAGCCGGCCAGGAAGACGGCGGTGCGGGCCACGTCGTCGGTGGTGGTGAACTCGCCGTCGACGGTGTCCTTCAGCATCAC
>CBJNAS010000148.1:0-7477 GCA_966434565.1 uncultured Phenylobacterium sp. | reverse complement strand
GGGACCGGCGGCAAATTCGCGTGAACAGAGGCGGTCGGTCGGTCGTTCTTGGCGAGCCGGCCGCGAAGGCCGCAATCGGAGGAAACGACCCCATGAGGGCATATCTCGCATCCGCCGTCGCGATCCTGGCGCTCGCCGCCACGGGCAGCGGCGCGACGGCCCAGACCCAGAGCAGCACGACGCCGAAGGTTCCGAGCCTCGTCAGCGTCGACCTGCGCAATGTGTTGAACGACCTGGCCGTGCGGCTCAACGTCGACCGCGCCAATGTGCCCGTGACCGCCCAGGTGCCGGTGACGGTGGCCGCCAATGTCTGCGGCGTGTCGGTCAATGTGCTCTCCGCCTCCACGGGCGGTCAGGCGTCCTGCACGGCCAAGACCGGTTCGGTGCAGCTCGCCCAGGCGGTGCAGCAGCAGATGGCCGCCGGAGGCTCGGTGGCGGGCGCGCAGAGCGGCGGAGCCGCCGGCGTCAGCGGCACGACCGTGGGCTCGATGAGCGGCCCAACCGGCCAGACAGCGACAGGCGGCGCGCCTTCGACCGGTATGGGCTCGACCACCACGGGGCAGGCGGCCAGCAACATGCCATCCGGCGCGACCGGATCGATGACCGGCCAGACGACCACGGGCTCCACCGCCCAGCAGATGCGCACGCCGTCGACCTCGGGAACGACGACGACCGGCGCCCAGGCGCGCTCGGCGAGCACGAGCGGCCAGTCGGCCTCGGCCACGGCGAGCACGCCTGGCGCCAGCAGCTACGCGCCCGGCCACAAGAAAAAGCGCCACCACGCCAAGAGCGCCCGCGCCTACGCGCCCGGCCAGCAGACCACGCCGGCGCCGCAGAACGCGCCCGGCCAGCAACAGTAGCCGAGCGGCTCGCGCCCTTCGGGCCCGGCGCAGCAAGCCTCTGCGCCGGGTCTGCCTTGGCGGCCGGCGATCGCCCCAAGAGGCCCTCGCCTGGGGCCTCGTGAGCAAGGTGGCGGGCGAGGAAGGCCTCGAGGCCGCTGTCCGTGAGTTCGCCATGTCGCTCGCCCGCCGCTCGCCGCGCGCGCTCGCGATAGCCAAGCAGGGCCTGAGGCGAGGCGCCGAAGGCAGCCTGGCGGCCGAGTGGGAATTCAACATCCAGGCGCAGAGCGTCCTTCTGACGAGCGCGGACTACGCCGAGGCCATGGCGGCCCTGGCCGAAGGCCGCGCCCCGGTCTTCTGATCGCAGACCGAAAATGGACTGCTACCTCGACAAGCGCGCAGGCGAAGCGCCCGTGGCCGTTGTCGAGCCGCGCCAACGGGTCGTCCCCCCGACGAGCAAGTCCGCGAAACGAAAGACAATCGTTCGGCGCGTCTGCTTTGCGACTCCCGCTTGCGAGTCGTTCGCGCTGGCTTGCGCGCCGAACGGGACTAACTTCCGCGCGACATGACCGCCCATCCCGCCATGCCCGCCGCCGAGGCGGCGGCCCTGACCCGTCGGGCCACCCTGCTCTCGGTGCTCACCGCCCTCGTGCTGGTGGCCCTCAAGGTCGCCGCCTGGCTGGGCTCGGGCTCGGTGGCCTTGCTGGCCTCGACGGCGGATTCCGGCCTCGACCTGGTGGCCTCGCTCGCCACCTTCTTCGCCGTCCGCTACGCCGTCGTCCCGCCGGACGCCGAGCACCGCTTCGGGCACGGCAAGGCGGAGGCCTTCGCCAGCTTGTTCCAGGCGGGCCTGGTGTTCGCCTCGGCCGCCCTGGTCGGGCGCGAGGCGATCGCCGACCTGGTCCATCCGCGCCTGATCGGACAGGGGACCTGGGCGGTGGCGGCGATGCTGGTCTCCACAGGCCTCACCGGGGTGCTGATCTACGCCCAAACCCAGGTGGTGCGCCGCACCGGCTCGGTGGCGGTCTCGGGCGACCGGGCGCACTACGCCTCGGACCTCGCCTCCAATGTCATCGCGCTCCTGGGCATAGCGGCGGCGGCCTGGCTGCAGGCGGGCGGCCTCGACGCAGTCGCGGCGCTGGCGGTGGCGGGCCTGTTGCTGTGGGGCGCCATCGGCGTGTTCCGCGAGGCCGCCGGCCAGCTGCTCGATCGCGAGCTCGGCCTGGAGGCGCGCAACCGCATCGTCGAGCTGATCACTCGCGACGGGCGGATCACCGGGGTGCACCAGCTGCGCACCCGCGCGGCGGGCCCCTTCGTGCATATCCAGATGCACGTCGACCTGGATCCCGAGCTCAGCCTGGAGGCCGCCCACGAAGTCCTGGTGGACGCCGAGAAGCGGATCCTGACGGACTTCCCCTCCGCGGACATCATCATGCACGCCGATCCCCGCGGGCGCGCCGAACCGCACGGCGGCGCCTTCCAGGAGCGGGCGCACGCCTAGATTCCGAGAAGACGCTACTGCCGGCGGACATTCGTCGTTAAAGCTAACGGCGGCTTAAGACGTCTTGCGTAGTTTTTGGGCGCCGAAAGAGTCGGCCCAAGTTCCTCTAAAGTTCCCAATGAGCGTCGAACGCACCCTCCACCACTTCCCGCTCGATCCAGCGTCGCGCCAGGTGCGCCTGGCGCTCGTGGAGAAGCGGCTCGCCTTCACCGAACTGACGGTGCGCTACTGGGAGCGGCCTCGCGCGCTGACCACGCTGAACCCCTCGGGCGTGACGCCGGTGCTGGTGGAATTCCGCGACGAGGAGACCCTGGTGCTGTGCGAGAGCCGCGCCATCCTGGACCACCTGGAGGAGGCCTATCCGGAGGTCCCGCTGCTGAACGCCGACGCCGCGGAGCGCGCGGAGGCGCGCCGCCTGCTGCAATGGTTCGACCGCAAGTTCGAGTTCGAGGCGGGCGGGCTGCTCCTGCACGAGAAGATGGAGAAGCGCCTGCTCGGCCTCGGCGCCCCGGAGCTCGCCAGCCTGCGCCAGGGCCGCGAAGGGTTGAAGGGTCATCTGCACTACATGGACGGCCTCCTGCAGAGCCGCGAGTGGCTGGCGGGGCGCAGGCTCTCCCTGGCGGATTTCGCCGCCGCCGCCCATCTGTCGGTGATCGACTATTTCGGCGACGTGCCCTGGGCCGACTTCCCCGCGGCGAAGACCTGGTACATGAAGCTGAAATCCCGGCCGGCGTTCCGGCCCTTGCTTCTGGACCGCTGGCCGGGGCTGACGCCGGCCCGGCATTATGACGACCTCGACTTCTGAGACGCCGAAAGACCTGATCCGCGCCGAGGCTCGCAGGCTCGGTTTCGACCTCTGCCGCTTCACGAATTTGGACGAGGCCTGGCCGGCCGCGGGCCGGCTCGCCGAATTCCTGGACGCCGGCCGGCACGGCGAGATGGCGTGGATGGCCGAGACCGCGCCGCGCCGGGCGCATCCGCGCGGCATGTGGCCCGAGGCCCGCTCGGCGATCGTGCTGGGGCTCAGCTACGCGCCGGACGAGGATCCCCTGGCCGTGCTGGCGGAGCGGACCTTGGGCGCGATCAGCGTGTACGCCCGCGGCGACGACTACCACGAGGTCATCAAGGGCCGCCTCAAGCAGCTCGGCGGCTGGCTGCAGGCGCGGTTCGGCGGCGCGCTCAAGGTGTTCGTCGACACCGCGCCCTTGATGGAAAAGCCGCTCGCCGAGCGCGCCGGCCTGGGCTGGCAGGGCCGCCACACCAACCTGGTCAGCCGCGCGTTCGGCTCCTGGCTATTCCTCGGCGTCGTGCTGACGACGCTGGAGCTGGCCCCCGATCCGCCCGAGGCGATGCATTGCGGAAGCTGCTCGGCCTGCCTCGACATCTGCCCGACCAGGGCCTTTCCCGCCCCCTTCCAGCTCGATGCGCGGCGCTGCATCTCCTACCTGACGATCGAGCTGAAGGGGCCGATCCCGCGCGAGTTCCGCGAGGCGCTCGGCAATCGAATCTACGGCTGCGACGACTGCCTGGCGGTCTGTCCCTGGAACAAGTTCGCCCAGGCCTCCCGCGAGCAGAGGCTTGCCGCCCGCGACGCCTTGCGCGCGCCCTCGCTCACGGATCTCGCCCGGCTCGATGACGCCGCCTTCCGCGCCCTCTTCTCCAAGAGCCCGGTCAAGCGCATCGGCCGCGACCGCTTCGTGCGCAACGTGCTCTACGCCATCGGCAATTCGGGCGAGCCGGCGCTGGCGGCGGAGGCGCTGCGGCTCTTGGACGACCCGGCGCCGGTCGTGCGCGGGGCCGCCGCCTGGGCGCTGTCGCGGCTGCTGGGGGAGGGGGAGTTCGCGGCGCTGAGGGCCGAGCGGCTGGAGGGCGAGACCGATCCGGCGGTGCGGGAGGAGTTAATGGGCGCTGATCTGCAAGTTGAGGCCTAGGGCGATAATTTGATGCTGTATCGATTTTTCTTTTCCGCTCATGCCGACGAAAGTCGGGACCCAAGCTGAAGTCGTCGTGTGGACGCCACCGACAGCCCTCACGCCGCACCCTTACCGTATCTCGGCTTGGGTCCCGGCCTTCGCCGGGATGAGCGTTGACGATGTCAAATTCAATTCAATTGGACCTCAAAACCCCACGTCGCCCAAGTCCGTCAGCCGCGGCAGCAGCCGGTCCTTGTCCGAGAGCACCGGGTCGCCGTCGAGCGGCCAGGCGATGGCCAGGTCGGGGTCGTTCCAGATCACGCCGCCCTCGGTCTGCGGCGCATAGAGGCCGTCCACTTTGTAGAGCAGCTCGCAGTCGTCGGTGAGCGTGCAATAGCCGTGGGCGAAGCCGCGCGGCACGAACAGCTGCTCGCCGCCTTCGGCGGTGAGCTCGGCGGCCACCCATCGGGCGTAGGTCGCAGAGCCCGGCCGCACGTCCACCGCCACGTCGTAGATCGCGCCCTTCAGCGCGCGCACCAGCTTGGCCTGGGGGTGCGGCGCGGTCTGGAAGTGCAGGCCGCGCACTGTGCCCTTCTTCGCATTGAAGGCCTGGTTGTCCTGCAGGAAGTCCGCCGTTAGCCCGGCCTCGGCCAGGGCCTGGCGGTTCCAGGTCTCGCAAAACCAGCCGCGCGCATCGCCATGCCGCCTGGGCGTGATAAGCAGGACCTCGGGGATGGCCAGCGGCGTGATCGTCGTCATCTCGTTTCGTCGAACAGTTCGGAGACGGGCCTCGCATGGCGCGGGACGGCGCGAATGACAAGCCTCCATCGCCGCGGGTCAGCGTCGCGGTCGTGGCCTATGAAAGCGGCCCAACCCTGGGCGACTGCCTGGCGGCGCTGAAAGCCCAGACGGTCCGGGATTTCGAGCTCATCCTGATCGACAACGCCTCAAGCGACGGGGCCGCCGAGCGGGCCGCGCGCGCCTATCCGGAGGTGGCGTTCGTGGCCAATGCCGAGAACCTCGGCTTTGCCGCGGCGATGAACCAGGCCGCCAGGCTCGCCCGCGGCCGCTGGTTCGCCCTGCTCAATCCCGACGCCTTTCCCGACCCGGACTGGCTGGAGACCCTGCTGGCGGCGACCGAGGCGCACCCGCAGGTGCGATGCTTCGCCTCGCGCCAGCTGATGGCCGATGATCCCGCCGTGCTGGATGGGCTGGGCGACGTGATGTCGGGGGCGGGGCTCGCCTACCGCGGCGGCTATGGCCAGCCCGATCCCGGCTCCGCCGCGCCGGCCTATGTCTTCTCCGCCTGCGGCGGGGCGATGATGATCGACCGCGCCCTGTTCCTGGAGATGGGCGGCTTCGACGAGCGGCTGTTCTGCTACTGCGAGGACGTCGACCTCGGCTACCGGCTGCAGCTGCGCGGCGAGGAGACCCTGCTGGTCCCCGCCGCCGTTGTGCGCCACGTGGGCTCGGCCTCCACGGGCGGGCCGCGCTCCGACTTCGCCCTTTTCTACGGCACCCGCAACCGTCTCTGGGTCTATCTGAAGGACACCCCGCCGCTGCTGCTGTGGCTCACCCTGCCGGCGCACATCGGGGTCACCGCCATTCTGTTCGCCGCCCACGCCCTGCGCGGCGAATTCGCGGCCCCGTGGCGGGGGCTGATCGCCTCCCTCGCCCACCTGCCGAGGGTGCTCGAGAGCCGGCGTGAAGCCCAGCGCGAGCGCCGGGTGGGCTCGCTGCAGATCGCCCCGCGGCTGGGCTGGAGCCTGATCGGCCTCTTCAAGCGCAAGATCGTCCTGCGCCCGGTCAGCGCGCCGGGTTCTGCGCCCACTCGATCAGCCGGCGCATGAAGCCAGCGCCGCGCTCCAGCTGGGCGCGTTCGACGAATTCGTCGGGCTGGTGGGCCTGGGCGATGGAGCCCGGGCCGCACATCACCGTGGAAAAACCCGCCTGCTGGAACTGGCCGGCCTCGGCGGCGAAGGAGACTGCCCGCGCCGGACCGTTGTCGCCGGCGAGCCTGCGCGCGAAGGCCTCCGCCAGGCCGTTCGGCTCCGGCGAGAGCGGCGGGGTGAGCGAGCGGCGGACGATCGCGGCCCCCGCTTCCGGCGCGCGGGCCTTCAGCGCCGCGTCGAGGTCGGCGACCTCGGCGTAGAAAGGCGCCAGCAGCTGCATCGGGTCCCGCCCGGGCGGGCAGCGCAGGTCGAACTGGAACTGGCACTCGCGGGCCAGGATGTTGCCTGCCGTGCCGCCGTGGATCACCCCGATGGTGAGGGTCGCGCCCTTCGGCGTGAAGGGCGAGGCGGGATCGGCCTCGCGCTCCAGCCGCTCCGCCAGGGCCTTGAGGCTGGCCATCAGGGGCGTGGCCTCCATGATCGCCGAGACGCCCGCCTGGGTCTGGCTGGAATGCGCCTCGCGGCCATGCACGGTGACGGTGAAGGTGGCGATGCCCTTGTGGCCGTTCACCGCGACCATGTCGGTGGGCTCGCCCACGACGACGAGCGCGGGCCTGGGCAGCTCGCGCCCGATCACCTCGATCATCGCCGGCGCGCCGAGGCAGCCGATCTCCTCGTCGTAGGAAAAGGCCAGGTGGACCGGCTGGAGCGATCGCCCGGAGGCCAGCTCCGGCACGGCCGCCAGCGCCAGCGCCAGAAAGCCCTTCATGTCGCAGGTCCCGCGCCCGTAGAAGCGTCCGTCGCGCGGCGTCAGCCGGAAGGGATCGGAGCTCCAGGCCTGCCCGTCCACCGGCACCACGTCGGTGTGGCCGGAGAGCACGACGCCGCCCTCGGCCTGGGGCCCCACGGTGGCGATCAGGTTGGACTTGGTGCCCTCGGCGTTGGGCACGCGCCGGTGCGGCACGCCATGGCGGTCGAGGAAGCCCTCCACCCATCCGATCAGCGCCAGGTTGGACTCCCGCGAGGTGGTGTCGAAGGCGATCAGCGTTTCGAGGATGTCGATCGCGGCGGGCGTCAGGTCCTGGGCCATCGGCAAGGGATAGCTCCGCGGCGCGCGAGGGACAAAGGAAAGGCGGTGCGGAGCATTTTCCCTCGCCTTTATGGGGAGGGGACGACCGCGAAGCAGTCAGGGACGGGGAGGTGTGGGCCAAACACCAGACTTCGCGATTGGCGCCGACTTCCCGAACCTGCGCGCCTGCGGCGCGCTGTCCCTCCCCATGAAGGGCAGGGGAATCGCATATGGCTTGAAGGATTGGGGCGAATTGGATTCTG
>CBJNAS010000147.1:0-7479 GCA_966434565.1 uncultured Phenylobacterium sp. | reverse complement strand
CCGCGGATCGCCCCCGATCCACGTCCACTGCAGCAGCAGCCAGGCCCATTCGAATTGGTGGCCGGGCTCGATCAATTGGCCGAGCTCGCCGGGGGCGGGCCGCCAGGCCGCGTCGTAGAACTCACGCAAGGCGCCGGTCTGCCGGTCGAGGAAGCGACGAAGGCAGAGCGCGCCGATCTCATCGGCCAGCCCGCGCCAGCGCGGGTCGGCGCCGACCTGCGCCCAGGCGAGCGCCGCCTCGAACAGGTGCATCTGCGCATTGGCCTGGAAGCCGCGGCCCGGCTCGTTCTCGCGGAAGCCTTCCGCCTCATGGCCGAGGACCGCGCGCACGACGTCCAGCAGGGCGCAGGCCAGGCGCTCCAGCTCATCCCGGCGCTCCGGCGTCGCCCGGGCGGCGGCGGCGAAGGCGAGCAGCACGAAGGCCTGATCATAGAGCGTCGCGGTGTCGTCCAGCGGCGCGCCGTCGACGCCGACCAGGGTGCGGTAGAGGCCGTCGGGCCGGCGATGCCGCGCCAGGATCCAGTCCAGCCCGTGCTCGACCGCCGACCGCCAGGGCCCCCGCCAGCCCAGCTGGCCGGCCATGGCGTAGACGTAGACCTGACGGCCCTGCACCCGCAGCCGGCTGCGCTCGCGCGCGGGGCGGCCGGCGTGATCCAGGGCGTCGCGAAACCCGCCCCGCGCCCGGTCCGCGCCCAGCGCCCACCAGACCGGCAGGGCGGCGGTGAACAGCCAGTCGTTGTACTCCGACCGCAAGGCGGCCAGCTCGGCCAGCCCGTGGTCCTGCGCAGGCGCTCCACACAAACTGCCCTCCCTCGGCGAAACATCACGCGCAGGAGTTCGGCCCCCACCGACCGTGTCAAGTCGCCCCAGTCGCGCGGTTGTCGCGGGCGCGCGGCTGTTGAGGTCGCGGAAACCTCCTTATGGTTAAAGCCCTCGCGAACGGGGCGGGGGAGAGACCATGGGGCAGGACCGGGACTCGACGGGGCGCAAGGCGTCGTGAACGGGCCGCGCACGGTGCGCAGCCGCGCGCCCCTGCGCCTGGGGCTCGCCGGCGGCGGGACGGACCTGTCGCCCTATTGCGACCAGTATGGCGGCGCGGTGCTGAACGCCACCATCGACCGCTACGCCTACGCCTGCGTGAGCGTGAACGACGGCCGTGAGCTCACGCTGCGCGCCGACGACCTGGACGTCGACGAGGCCTGCGCGTGCGACGAGGTGGAAGCGTCCGGCCCGCTCGCCTTGCACCGCGGGGTCTACCGCCGCGTGGCCGACGAGTTCCTGGGCGGACGCCGGCCCGGGCTCGCCATCCGGACCATGATCGACGCGCCGCCGGGCTCGGGCCTGGGCTCGTCCTCGGCGCTGGTGGTGGCCATGGTGGAGGCCTTTCGCGTGGCCTTCGACCTGCCGCTCGGCCTCTATGACGTGGCCAGGCTCGCCTATGAGATCGAGCGCAAGGACCTGGGCCTGGTGGGCGGGCGCCAGGACCAGTACGCGGCCACCTTCGGCGGGGTGAACTTCATCGAGTTCCTGGCCGACGACCGGGTCATCGTCAACCCGCTGCGCCTGCAGGCGGGCGTCGAGCTCGAGGTGCAGTCCTCGATCGTGATCTGCTTCACCGGCCAATCGCGGGCCTCGCACGCCATCATCGAGGACCAGGTCCGGCACATCGCCTCGGCGGACAAGGCCGCCATGGTCGGCCTGCAGCAGCTGAAGGCCGACGCCTATGAGATGAAGCGTCGCCTGCTGGTCGGCGACATCCCGGGCGTGGCCCAGGTGCTCAACCGCTCCTGGGAGGCGAAGAAGGCGACCGCCAGCCAGATCTCCAATGACACCATCGAGCGGCTGTGGGACACCGCCCTGCGCAGCGGCGCCCTCGGCGGCAAGGTCTCGGGCGCAGGCGGCGGCGGCTTCCTGATGTTCCTCTGCGACCCCGACCGCCGCGCCGGCCTGATGCGGGCGCTGCGCGAGGCGGGCTCGCATCCCGACACCATCAGCTTCAGCGCCAGCGGCGCTGTCGGCTGGATCGCGCCTTGAGCCCGAAACCCGCGCCAGAGCAGTGCGTGATCCTGGTAGGGGGGCTCGGAACCCGCCTGGGCGCGCTCACCGGCGGCCTGCCCAAGCCGTTGACGGCGGTGGGCGACCGGCCGTTCCTCGCCTGGCTGCTTTGGCACGCGCGCCGCTTCGGATTTCGCAAGGTCTTGCTGCTGGCCGGCCATCGCAGCGCGGCGATCGAGGCCTTCGCGGCGGACCCCGCCTGGACCCATGGACTTGAGGTGTCGGTCTGCATCGAGCCGGAGCCCCTCGGCACCGGCGGCGCGCTGCGCCATGCGCTGGATCGCCTGGAGCCGCGGTTCCTGTTCCTGAACGGCGACTCCCTGTTCGACTTCAACTGGCTGGATCTCTGGACCCTGTTTCGCGTCCATCCCCGGAGCGCCGTGGCCATGGCCCTGAGGCGCGAAGCCGACGCCAGCCGCTTCGGGGTGACGACGCTGGCGGGCGAGCGGGTCACGGGGTTCGCCGAGCGGGGGGACGCGAGCGGCGGGGCGATCAACGGCGGCGTCTATCTGGTCGACCGGGAACTCGCCGCGGCCATGCCGGACCGCTGCTCCTTCGAGCGCGACGTCCTGCCCCAGCTCGCCGCCGAGGGCCGGGTCGTCGGGCGGATGCAACAAGGCTTCTTCCTTGACATCGGCGTCCCTGAGGCGCTGGGCGCCGCCCAATCGCTCGTTCCGGCGAGTCTGCGCAGAGGCGCCGTCGTCTTCACGGAGCCGCCGGCCGAGGGCCCGGGCCGGCCGGGCTGGAGCGCCGCCGTGGCGGCCGTGAAGGCCGCGAACGACCGCAACCGCTTCGCCTTGCTGGCGGCCGATCCCGCTCCGGGCCCGCGCGAGTTCGAGCGGCTGCAGGCGGCGCTGCGTGCGGAAGGCGCCCACCTCGACGGCGTGGTCGATCCGTCCGAGGGGTCGTCTCCAGGCGAGTGGCCGATCGACCCGGAGGCCATTTACGTCGTCAGCCGCGCGGACGGAGCGGCCTGACCGCCCCGGGTTCCCCTTGGGGACGGCCAGGCGGGCATTCGCGGTCAAGCGCGCCGGCGACGCCCCAGGCGCCAGGGGGCCACGGTTGACGCGGCGGAAACGGGTCCGACATCGCCCGTGCGATTGACTCGGACTGCCGAAAGGCCCACCCGGGGACGGCTCGGCGCCGGTCGCAGGAGGCCCGCGGCCGGCCGTCTCATCCGGGCTGGGGAAGAGCCGTGATCGATCTGTCTGGACGCGTGGCGATCGTGACGGGGGCCGGCGGCGGGCTGGGCCGGGCTCACGCCAGGCTGCTGGCCGAGCGCGGCGCGAAGGTCGTGGTCAACGACGTTGGCGCGGCGGCCGAGGTGGTGGCGCGCGACATCACCGCCGAGGGCGGCCAGGCTATGGCGGCTGTCGGCTCGGTGGCCGACGCGGACGCGGTGCAGGCCATGGTCGAGCGGACGCTGGCCGAATGGGGCCGGGTCGACATCCTGGTGAACAACGCGGGCATCCTGCGCGACAAGTCCTTCGCCAAAATGTCGCTCGACGACTTCCGCCTGGTGGTCGAGGTCCACCTGATGGGCGCCGTCATCTGCACCAAGGCGGTATGGGAGACGATGCGCGCCCAGAACTACGGCCGGGTGGTGATGACCGCCTCTTCGGCCGGGCTTTACGGCAACTTCGGCCAGGCGAACTACAGCGCCGCCAAGATGGCGCTGGTCGGCCTCATGAACACGCTGGCGCTGGAAGGCGCCAAGAACAACATCCGGGTCAATTGCCTGGCGCCCACCGCGGCTACCCAGATGCTGGAAGGCCTGCTGCCGCAAGCGCAGCTCGACGTGCTGAAGCCGGAGGCGGTGAGCCCGGGCCTGCTCGCCCTGGTGCGCGAGGACGCGCCCACCAAGACGGTGCTGGCCGGCGGGGCGGGGGCGTTTGAGGCGGCGCACGTGACCCTGACCCGCGGCGTCCGGGTGGGCGTGGGCGAAGATGCCGCCGAACAGCTGGTCGCGCATTGGGACGAAGTCGTCGCGCGCGAGGGCGAGATCGTTCCGGACAACGGCTGGGCCCAGGGGCGCGTCGAGCTCGAGAAGGTCGGCTTCAAATTAGAGGGATGAGCTGAATCATGGCCAGAGAAGCCGTCATTGTCTCCGCGGCGCGCACGCCGATCGGCCGCGCCTACCGTGGCGCCTTCAACGCCACCAAGGCGCCGACGCTTGCGGCGCACGCGATCCGCGCCGCGGTGGAGCGTGCGGGCGTGGATCCGGCGGAGGTCGACGACTGCATCCTGGGCGCGGCCCTGCCGCAGGGCGACCAGCAGACCATCGGCCGCACCGCCGCCTTGCGCGCCGGGCTGCCCGTGACGGTCGCCGGCATGACCATCGACCGGCAGTGCTCGTCGGGCCTGATGACCATCGCCACGGCCGCCAAGCAGGTGATCGTTGACCGGATGGAGGTGATCGTCGCCGGCGGGGTGGAGTCGATCTCCCTGGTGCAGACCGCGGAGCTGCGGGTGGGCGCCGATCCCGAGCTGCTCGCCATGCACCCCGACATCTACATGCCGATGCTGCAGACCGCGGAGACCGTCGCCAGGCGTTACGGGATCAGCCGCGAGCGCCAGGACGCCTACGCCCTGCAGTCGCAGCAGCGGACCGCCGCCGCCCAGGCCGCAGGCCGCTTCGACGCCGAGATCGTCCCGGTCACCGCGGTCATGAAGGTTGCCGACAAGGCCACCGGCCAGGTGAGCGACAAGACCATCACCATCGCCAAGGACGAGGGAAACCGCCCGGACACCACGCTGGAGGGCCTGGCGGCGCTGCGCCCGGTGGTCGACGGCGGTTCCGTGACCGCCGGCAACGCCAGCCAGCTGTCGGACGGCGCGGCCGCCTGTGTCGTCATGGAGGCGGGCCTCGCCGCGGAGCGCGGCCTGCAGCCGCTCGGCCGTTATGTCGGCATGGCGGTGGCCGGGGTCGAGCCCGACGAGATGGGGATCGGGCCGCTGTTCGCCGTGCCCAGGCTGCTGAAGCGCTTCGGCCTCTCCATCGACGACATCGGCCTGTGGGAGTTCAACGAGGCCTTCGCCGTCCAGGTGGTCTATTGCCAGGAGAAGCTCGGCATCCCGGACGATCGGTTCAACGTCGACGGGGGCGCCATCTCCATCGGTCACCCCTACGGCATGTCGGGCGCGCGGCTCACGGCCCATGCGCTGTTCGAGGGGCGCCGCCGCGGCGTGCGCCACGTGGTGGTCACCATGTGTATCGGCGGCGGGATGGGCGCTGCGGCCCTGTTCGAAGTGCTCTGACGCGCGCCTCCCTCAGGTGCTGGCGGCTCCGTTCGCCAGGATATGGGCGCCGGAGACCCAGCGGCTGTTCATGAACGGGGTCAGTCCGCGCTGAGCCCTCAGCGCTCGAACGGCGCGAGCTGCTGCTGCCTGGCCTGGACGAGGGCTTGCAGCCAATGGCGGACGATGCGCATGCGGGCGGTGTCGTGCACATCGGCATGGGTGCTGAGCCACAGGCGCCGCTCCAGCAGGACGTCTCCGGCCAGGACCCGGGTCAGGCCCTCGGCCATGAAGCAGTGCAGGACGCCGATGCCGCCGCCGGCGGCCACCATCTCCTGCTGGGCGCGGATCGACGAGCTGGCCAGGGTGGGCGTGAGGCCCGGGCAGACCTCGTCGAGGTAGCGCAGCTCCGGGGCATAGATCAGGTCGGCCACATAGCCCACGATCTGGTGGTCGCGCAGGTCCTCGGCGCGGGCCGGCGCGCCGCGGCGGGCGAGGTAGTCCGGCGAGGCGTAGAGCGCCAGCTGGTATCGGGTCAGCGGCTCGACCACCAGCCGGTGCGCCACCGGCGCGCTGAGCGTGATCGCCATGTCCACCTCGCGCCGGGTGGGCGAGAGGAAGCCCGCGCTGGCGGCGAGCTCCACGCGCAGCCCGGGGCGCTGGGCGGCCAGCGCCGGCAGGGCGGGGGCGATGATCACCGAGCCGAAGCCCTCGGCGGCGCTGATCCGCACCGTTCCCGCGACCACGTCCGGATGGGCGACCCGGGCGGCGCGCTCCATGGCGTCCTCCGCCTCCATGCCCGTGGCCAGCAGCTCGGCCCCCGCCGCGGTGAGCTGCAGCCCGGACCGCGAGCGCACCAAGAGGGTGGCTCTGAGCGCGGTCTCCAGCCGCGCGATGCGCCGGCCCACCGTCGCCGTGTCGATCCCGAGCTTCTGGCCCGCGGCCGCCAGCGACCCCGCGCGCGCCGCGGCCAGGAAGATGCGCAGGTCGTCCCAGTCGAACATCGTTGCATTCTCGCAAGCCGCGTCGGGCAAATATGCAATATCGCGCGATGCCGGCTCCGGCTAGCGATGTCGCTGACAAGAGGAAGGCCTATGCGCGACATCACTCACTTCATCGAAGGCGCGTCCGTCGCGGGCGTCTCCGGCCGCTTCGGCGACGTCTACAACCCCAACACCGGCGAGGTGCAGGCCCGGGTCGCGCTGGCGACCGTAGACGAGGTGG
This sequence comes from uncultured Phenylobacterium sp., assembly GCA_966434565.1. Classification (GTDB taxonomy): domain Bacteria; phylum Pseudomonadota; class Alphaproteobacteria; order Caulobacterales; family Caulobacteraceae; genus Phenylobacterium. Next base: position 963 of record CBJNAS010000147.1, on the reverse strand, counting down.
ACGCCGCGGTGCAGTCGGCGCTGCGCGCGCAGCAGAGCTGGGCGCTGGTCAACCCGCAGCGCCGCGCGCGGGTGATGTTCGAGTTCAAGCGTCTGCTCGAAGCCAACATGAACGAGCTGGCGGAGATGCTCTCCGCCGAGCACGGCAAGGTGATCGCCGACTCGAAGGGCGACATCCAGCGCGGCCTCGAGGTCGTCGAGTTCGCCTGCGGCATCCCGCACGCGCTCAAGGGCGAGTACACCGAGGCCGCCGGCCCCGGCATCGACGTCTATTCGATGCGCCAGCCGCTGGGCGTCTGCGCCGGCATCACCCCGTTCAACTTCCCCGCCATGATCCCGATGTGGATGTTCGGCATGGCCATCGCGGTCGGCAACACCTTCGTGCTGAAGCCGTCGGAGAAGGATCCCTCCGTGCCGGTGCGGCTGGCGGAGCTGTTCATGGAAGCCGGCGCGCCGAAGGGCGTGCTGAACGTGGTGCACGGCGACAAGCTCGCAGTCGACGCCATCCTCGACCATCCGGACATCAAGGCCGTGAGCTTCGTCGGCTCCTCGGACATCGCCCAGTACGTCTACGGCCGCGGCACGGCGTCCGGTAAGCGCGTCCAGGCCATGGGCGGGGCCAAGAACCACGGCATCGTCCTGCCCGACGCGAACATGGAGCATGCGGTCAAGGACATCATCGGCGCCGCCTACGGATCCGCCGGCGAGCGCTGCATGGCGCTGCCGGTCGTGGTTCCGGTCGGCAAGAAGACGGCCGACGAGCTGCGCGAGCGGCTCCTGTCGGAGATCGAGACCCTGAAGGTCGGCATTTCCACCGATCCGGCCGCCCAGTACGGCCCGGTGGTCTCGGCCCAGCACAGGCAGAAGGTCGCCGACTACATCCAGCTGGGCGTCGAAGAAGGCGCCGAGCTGGTGGTCGACGGCCGCGGCTTCCAGCTGCAGGGCTACGAGAAGGGCTTCTTCA
>CBJNAS010000146.1:0-7510 GCA_966434565.1 uncultured Phenylobacterium sp. | reverse complement strand
CAGAATCCAATTCGCCCCAATCCTTCAAGCCATATGCGATTCCCCTGCCCTTCATAGGGAGGGACGGCTCACCCCAAGCTTCAATCCGATCGGCCCTGCCCATGAAGGGCAGGGAAATCGCTCAGAACTCCTCCCACTCGTCCGCAGCGGCCTGGGGCGCGGCTGCGGGCTGCATCTTCAGCGCCGTGGCGCCGATCATCGGCGCGGGCGTCGAGAGCGGCGGGGGCGCGGCGCGGCGCGGCGGCGGGGGCTCGGCCGCGCGGATCGAGGCCGCGTGCTGCTGGACCTCGACGCCGCTGATGCGGAAGCGGGCGACGAGACGCGACAGCTCCTTGGTCTCCTCGGCCAGCATGCGGCTGGCGGCGGTGGCCTGCTCGACCATGGCGGCGTTCTGCTGGGTGACCTGGTCCATCTGGTTGACGGCCGAGTTCACCTCCGAGAGGCCCTGCGCTTCCTCGCGGGCCGAGGCGGCGATCTCGCCGACTAGGCCGGAGATGTCGTTGACGTGGGCCACGATGCGCTGCAGCGCATCCCCTGCCTCGCCGACCAGGTTCACGCCCTCCTCGACCTGCCGCGACGAGGCCGAGATCAGGCCCTTGATCTCCTTGGCCGCATCGGCCGAGCGCTGGGCGAGGCCGCGGACTTCCGAGGCGACCACCGCGAAGCCCTTGCCGGCATCGCCGGCGCGGGCCGCCTCGACGCCCGCGTTCAGCGCCAGGAGGTTGGTCTGGAAGGCGATCTCGTCAACCACGCCGATGATCTGGCTGATCTCGCGGGCGGACTTCTCGATGGCGTTCATCGCCACTACGGCGCGGCTGACCACGTCGCCTGAGCGCTCGGCGTCGCCCTTGGCGGAGGCCACGGCCTCGCGGCCGGCGGTCGCGCCCTGGGCGGTCTTCTGCACGGTGGCGGTGATCTCGTCGAGCGCCGCGGCGGTCTGCTCGAGGGTGGCGGCCTGGTGCTCGGTGCGCCGCGACAGGTCCTCGGCGCCGTTGGAGATCTCAGCCGAGCCCGAGTTGATCGAGGCGGTGGAGGCGGCGATGGCGCGCAGCACCTCCTCCAGCTTCTCGACCGCGGCGTTGAAGTCGGTGCGCAGCTTTTCGTACTCACCGGGGAAGGCATTGGCGAGCCGCACCGTCAGGTCGCCGGCCGCCAGGCGGTCGAGCGACTCGGCGAGCGAGCCGACCACCAGCTTCTGCTGCTCGGCGACGGCGCGCTGCGCTTCGTCCGCGCGGCGGCGCTCCTCCTCGGTGGCGTGGCGGTTGGCCTCCTGCTCCTGGCGCAGCTGCTCCAGGTGGCGCTGGTTGTCGCGGAACACGTTCAGCGACTTGACGATGGCGCCCAGCTCGTCCTTGCGGGCGAGCGCCTCGAGGTTCACCTCGGCGTCGCCGCGGGCCAGCTTCTCGGTGGCGCCGGCGATCTTTTGCACGGCCCCCTTCATGTTCATCGTCAGGAACCAGGCGATGATCGCTGCGCCCAGCATGGTGACCAGGGCGGCGGCGATGGTGACCATCTGCGCCGTCTGCGAGCGGCTCTCGGTGCTGGTGGCCTGCCGGTCCGTCTCGTTCTGCGCGGCGGCGACGATGTCGTGCAGCGTCGCGCTCATCTTCGCGTACTGGGTCTCGAAGGGCGCGGCGAAGCCGGCGGCGGTGGCGAAGTCGGCGGTCATCATGGCCGCGACCACGTCCAGGCCCTCGTGCGTCTCCTTCAGGTCCTTCAGCAGCTTGTCGTACATCGGCCGCTGTTCGGCGGGCGCCGCGGCGCGCGCCACGCTCACCTCGGCGCCGATGGAATCGACTTCCGCCAGCAGGGCCTTCGATTGGCCCTCGATCTTGTCGGCGTCGATCTTCGCCGCCTGGTGCGCCAACAGATAATAGAGCTGGCCGTGCACCGCGGTGATGCGTTCGGAGATCTTCTGCATCCGCATGCTGTTGGGCATGTCGGTGTGGACCACCTGCTTGAGCTCACCGAGCTCGCTCTTCTGCAGCACCACGGCGCCGACCGCCAAGCAGGCCAGCATGGCCACGGCGAAGGCCGGCGCGAAGCCGATCTTGATGACCAGAGGCAGGTCCTCGAGCCTGAGGCGTTTCATGGAATCCCCCGCAAACGCATCCGATTTGCGGCGCATGATGCGGTGATCACCCTAACGCTTCGTCACCAAAGCAGTGCGCCGACGCCAATGGCTTCATGATGAATCCGCGTGAATTCGCGTACGGGCATGAAGGACCTGCTCCGACGGCTGCAAAGGTTTATGATCTTTTACGAATAATTGTGGCGCAGACTCAGGTTCTTTTAACTAGTAACCGCCATATTCGCCTCACTCTGTTGGTGAAAAGGGGAATTGAGGAGATGAAGAAAGTCATCGCCGTGATCGGTGGGGTCGGCCTGAGCCTTGCGCTGGCGAGCGCCACAGCAGCGGCGTCCTTTGAAGAAAGCATGTCGCGCTGCCTGAGCAAGAACGCGAACGCGCGGGACGAGGCCACCGTCATGCTCGATTGCAACGCGGACGGCGGCAAGCTGACCGCCTGCAAGGTCCTGTCGGACAGCGCCCCGGGCAAGGGCTTCGACAAGGCCGCCCTGTGCGTCGCCGAAGCCCTGCCGATCGGTTCGAAGACCGGCGAGGTGAAGGTTCCGATGCGCTTCCCGGGCGGCGGCTGATCGCGTCCGTCAGGTATTTCTTTTCAGTCGATCCAAACGCCTCCGCGCCCGTGCGCGGAGGCGTTTTTGGTTCGCCTTAGAGATTTGTCTGACGCACCGAAGGGCCTGGGGGCCGGCGGCAAACCTGCTCAGTCCCCCGCCGCCTCTCCAACGCGCTCCAGAAGCGCCATGGCGGCCGCGGGCGCGCGCACCTTGCCCTCGTGGATGAAGAAGGCGAAGACCTCGCGCGGCGTCCTGGGCGCCGCGGAGGCGGGATCGACGAGGGGCAGGTCCTCGGGCGCGCCGCCCTGCGCGTAGCGTCGGAACCGGTCCGCCCAGCGGTCCAGATCGGCGGGCGCATAGGCGGTCGGGACCTCGTCCGAGCCGGTCTGCAGGCGGGCGTAGACGACGTCGCCGGTGACGTCGGGGATCATCGGATAGGTCTCGTGGTCCGCCAGGCAGATGGCGACCTTGTGCTTGCGGCAGAGCGCGACGAACGCTGGATCCCGGAAGCTTGCGTGCCTGGGCTCGACCACATGGACGAGCGGCAGGCCCTCCAGCCGGTCCGGGAGCAGCTTCAGGAAGCCCTCGAAGTCCTCCGGCTCGAACTTCTTCGTGCCCATGAACTGCCACAGGATTGGCCCCAGCCGGTCGCCGAGCTCGACCAGCCCCTGGTTCAGGAACACCTCCAGCGACTTGCCCATGTCGGCCAGCACCTTCCGGTTCGTGCAGAACCGCGATGCCTTCACCGAGAACTTGAATCCGTCCGGTGTGGCCGCCCGCCATTTGGCGAAGCTGTCCGGCTTGAAGGTGGAGTAGTAGGTTCCGTTGATCTCGATCGCCGTGAGATGGCGCGAGGCGTAGTCGAGTTCGTCGGCCTGGCGCAGCCCCTTGGGATAGAAGACCCCGCGCCACGGCTCGAAGGTCCAGCCGCCGATTCCCGCCCGGATCCGACCCGTCATGGTCCCTGGCTCCTCGTCTCGCGCCACGCCGCGCAACCTTAACGATAATACACTTCACAAGTCGAAGCTTTCCGGCCAAACACCCGGTCGAGCGCGACCGGAAGACGCAGGCGCGCCGGGGGAAAGGCCTTGCGGCCGGCAGTGGCGGCGATGTTCTTGCGCCGTTGCGGCTCTGCGTCCAACAAGGCGTCTATCGGCGCGTCGTTTTCGTCGTCGGGGGATCCAGCGCCGGCTCGCCGGCTCGAATCGATGTGATGCGCACCGCGGCTCCACTCCTTCTCGCCGGTCTCGCGCTGGCCGCCTGCGCCCCCGGGCCCCGGCCCAAGCCCGACCTGCGCCTGCCGGCGGCCTATGAGGGGCCGCCCCAGACTGCGCCTCCCGCGGCCGTGGCGCTCGACCGCTGGTGGACGGTCTTTGACGACCCGCAGCTCACTTCCCTGGTCGACCAGGCGATGGCCGCCAATCCGGATGCGCGCACGGCCGCGGCGCGGCTGCGCGAAGCCCGCGCCAACCGGGTGAGCGAGCTCGACCAATTCCTGCCCAAGGGCCAGGCGACCGCCTCCGGGTCCCACACCGAGACGCGCCAGCTGAGCGGGCAGGCGTTCGACATCCCCGGCGTGGTGATCCCGGGCCTGCAGTTCTCCGGCCCCTCCGACGCCTATGCGGCCAACTTCAACGTCAGCTGGGAGGTGGACCTCTTCGGCCGGCTGATCGCCGCCCGGCGCACGGCGAACGCCGACGTGGCGGCCGCGCGCTTCGACTACGAGGCGACGCGCGCGAGCCTGGCCGCCGAGGTGGCCGACGCCTACTTCCAGGCCCGCGGCCTGGCCATCCAGCTGGCCGACGCCCGCGAGACTGCCCGCATCGAGCGTGAGCTCTACGACCTGGCGGCCCGGCGCGCCCAGGCGGGCCTGGCGCCCACCTCCGAGCCCGACCGCGTGGCCGGCGACCTCGCCCAGGCCGAGGCCCAGGCCGCCGGGCTGCAGGCGGAGCTGCAGGCCCAGCGCCGCACCCTCCTGATCCTCGCCGGGCGAACCTTCGAACCGACCGCCAGCCTCGACCTGCCGCCTGAGGTCGGGCGGCCGCCGCCGATCCCCGCCGCCCTGCCCAGCGACCTGCTGCGCCGGCGGCCGGATGTCCGCAGCGCCGAGGCCCAGGTGACGGCCGCCGTCGGTCGCGAGGACCTCGCCCGGCTCGCCTTCCTGCCGACCTTCACCCTGAAGCCCGGCGTGGGCTGGTCGAAGACCGTCGAGAAGGGCAGCGCGCTGGCGCTCTCCAGCTGGAGCCTGGGCGGCGCCGTCGCCCAGCCGATCCTCGACATTCCCAACCTGCTCGCCCAGCTGCACGTGCAGAACGCGCGCACCGAGGAGGCCGTCGCGGCCTACGAGAAGACGGTGCGCACCGCCTTCGGCGAGGCCGAGGGCGCGCTGGTGCGGCTGGACGCCGACCGCCGGCGCGTGGCGTTGCTCACAGACGGCGAAGTGCGCGCCCGGCGGGCCTACGAGGCTGCGCGCCTCGGCTACGGCCTCGGGCTGAACGATCTGCAGACCGCCCTTTCGGCCGAGCAGTCCTGGCGCTCGGTCCGCACCCAGCTCACCTCCGCCCAGGTCCAGGCCGTGCGCCGCGCGGTGCAGGCCTACAAGGCGATCGGCGGCGGCTGGGCCGGGGCCGCAGCGCCCCAGGCCGACGCAAGAGAGCCCCAGGCCCGAAGAGACGTGACCGGATGAGACGCCTTAAGCCCGCTTTCGCCCTGCTGGCGCTCGCCTCCTTCGCCGCCCTGCCCCTGGCCGGCTGCCACAAGGCCGTATCCGCCCAGCCCCCGAGCGCCCGCGCGGTCAGCGTGACGGCGGTCGAGCCGCGGCCGATCCAGGGCGCGCTGGCGGCCTCGGGCGACCTCACGCCGCTGCAGGAGGCCGCGGTGATGCCCGAGGTGACCGGCTATCGCGTGGCCGAGGTGCTGGCCGACGTCGGCCAGACGGTGAAGCGCGGCCAGGTGCTGGCCCGGCTCGACCGCTCGCTCATCGAGAGCCAGCTGGCCCAGCAGCAGGCGCTGGCCGCCCAGGCCGAGGCTCAGGCCGTGCAGGCCGAGGACCAGGCCGCCCGTGTCAAGGACCTGGATGGCACGGGCGTGCTCTCCGAGGAGCAGATCCGCCAGCGCCGCTTCCAGGCCAAGGCCGCCCGCGCCACCGCCCAGGCCCAGGTCGCGGCGCTGCGCGACGTCAGAATCCGCGCCGGCAAGCTCGCCGTCACCGCGCCGGTGGGCGGACTGGTGCTGGAAAAGGCCGTGCGGCCCGGCGACCTGGCTGCGCAGGGCTCGAGCCCCTGGTTCCGGCTGGCCAAAGACAGCGTGATCGAGCTGCAGGCGCAGATGTCGGAGGACGACCTCGCGCGTATCCGGCCGGGCCAGCATGCCCAGGTCAGCCTGCCGAGCGGGGTCGCGGTCACCGGCACGGTGCGCCTGATCAGCCCGCAGATCGATCCCCAGAGCAAGCTGGGCTACGTCCGCATCACCCTTCCGGTGCGTCCCGACGTGCGCGCCGGCGGCTTCGCACGGGCGGTGTTCAGCGACGTGACCGGACTGGCGCTCAGCGTGCCGGAGACGGCGGTGCGCTATGACGCCGACGGGGCCAGCGTGATGGTGCTGGGCGCGGACGATCGGGTGAAGCGGGTCGCGGTCAAGACCGGCCTGCGTGGCTCGGGCCTGGTCCAGCTTCTCGACGGTCCCCCGGCCGGGACCCGGGTGGTGATGAACGCCGGCAGCTTCCTGCTCGACGGCGACAGGGTGAAGCCCAGTGAGGCCCGGCCGTGAGCGAGCCTGGCGAACGCGGCGGCGGCCTCAGGATCTCCGCCTGGGCGATCCGTAATCCGGTGCCGGTGGCGGTGCTGTTCATCGCCTTGGTGATCGGCGGGATGATCTCCTACGCCAACCTGGCGGTGAAGCAGTTCCCCAACCTGAATTTTCCGCTGGTGACGGTGACGGTGACCGAGAACGGCGCCGCTCCGGAGCAGATGGAGACCCAGATCACCCGGCCGGTGGAGGACGCCATCGCCGGCATCTCCAACGTCCACAATGTCTTCTCCTCAGTCTCGCAGGGGGTGTCCGTCACGAACGTCGAGTTCGAGATGGGCGAGGACCTGCAGAAGAAGACCGACCAGGTCCGCTCCTCGATCGACCGCATCCGCGCCTCCCTGCCGCGTGATATCGACGCGCCGATCATCTCCGAGGTGGAGATCGATTCCGCCCCGATCCTGACCTACGCCCTCTCGGCGCCGGGGATGAGCGACGTCGACCTGTCCTGGTTCGTCGATGATTCCGTCTCGCGCGCCCTGCAGGCGGCGAAGGGGGTGGCGCAGATCTCGCGAGTCGGCGGCACGAGCCGGGAGATCAACGTCCTCGTCGACCCCGACCGGCTGGCGGGGCGCGGCCTCGACGCGGCCCAGGTGAACAACGCCTTGCGCGGCGTGCAGACCGACGCGCCGGGCGGGCGGCTGCAGGTCGGCGGGCGCGAGCAGACCCTGCGCGTCCTGGGCTCGGCCCAAACCCTGGAGCGCCTGCGCGAGCTGACCATCCCCACCGTCGGCGGCCGCTTCGTCAAGCTGACCGACGTCGCCGAGGTGGGCGACGGCTCGTCGGAGGTGCGCGGCTTCGCCCGGCTGAACGGCCGTCCGGTGGTCGGCTTTCAGGTCATGAAGACCCGCGAGGCCAGCGACGTCGAGGTCGAGGACCGGGTCGACGCGGCGTTGAAGACCCTGGAGGCGAGCCACCCGGGCGTGAAGTTCTCAAAGGTCTTCTCGTCGGTCACCGAGACCCGCTCCAGCTTCCGCGCCACCCAGCACGTGCTGCTGGAAGGCATGCTGCTGGCGGCGCTGGTGGTGTTCTTCTTCCTTCGCGACTGGCGGGCGACTCTGAT
>CBJNAS010000145.1:0-7540 GCA_966434565.1 uncultured Phenylobacterium sp. | reverse complement strand
GCCGCCAGACCACCGCCGCCTGCGTTTCTCTTTCCAATCCACAATGTCAAAGACCCGATCGACTTCCGCCGACCCCACCTGTTTTTCGCCGGGTGGCCGGCGGAGGCGGCTATCTAGTTGCCGGCCTCTTTCGTGTCAATCGGTCGTTTCCGACTTTTTCGCGACCACTCCGTGATGGATTTGGACGCAAAAAACGCTGCGGGCCGCCGAGGGGCTTCCCTCACTCGTCCGTGGCGATTCGATTGAGGCTCGGGAAGATATCCATCGGCGGGGAAAAATCAAGCATCTTTTGACGCCTGTCGTCCCTCCGTCGGGCCCGCCCGAGAGGGAGGCGGCTTCGAGGCCCCACCCCCCGCGGAGTCAACGGGCGTCGGCTGCTTTTCTCCCCTGCGACGCGCCGGCGCGCGCCGGCCTCTCGCCTCTTCGCCTTGGAATCCCTATAGGAAAGGGAGAGGAAACGGATCGAAATGCTTTCACAAAAGGCCAGATACGCCTTGCGCGCGCTCGTCGAGCTCGCCCGCGCCGATGGCGCCCAGCTCACCTCCGGCGAGCTGTCCGTGCGCGCCGACGCGCCCCGCAAGTTCCTGGAGGCCATCCTTCTCGAGCTGTCGCGCAACCACCTGGTGATCAGCCGACGCGGCAAGTTCGGCGGCTACACCCTGGCGCGCAAGCCCGCCGAGATCAGCTTCGCCGAGGTGATCCGCGTAATCGACGGCCCGCTGGCCCTGGCGCCCTGCGTCAGCAAGCGCATGGGCTTCCGCAAGTGCGACGACTGTCCCGAGGATCCGGCGCTCTGCTCGCTGCGCGAGGCGCTGCGCCGCGCGCGCGACGCCACCGCCGAGGTGCTGGAAGGCTACAACCTGGCGGACGCCGCCGCCATCGGCGCCGACGTCGACATCCTGGGCTCGGTGGCCTGACCCGCGAATCAGCGGGCCTGAGCGGCGAATGGCCCACCCGCAAAGTGGAACGGGCGGGGAAGGCCCCCCTTCCCCGCCCTGCCGGCGGGCAGCCGGCGTCCAGCCCTCCTACGGAGGGTAGCTCAACCCGCGGCGATGTAGGACTTCAGCCCTTCGGCTTCGGCCTCCACCTCGGAGATCTTCCACTTCACGAGGTCGCCGATCGAGACCAAGCCGACCAGCCGGTCCTTGTGGCAGACCGGCAGATGGCGGACGCGCCGGTCGGTCATCCGCTCCAGCAGGGAATCGATCGTCTCGCCAGGCTCGGCGAACAACACATTGGCGCTCATGCAGCCGGAGACCGGAGCCGTCAGGGCCGCGGCCCCGCGCTCGGCGACCGCACGGACGATGTCACGCTCGGACACGATGCCGACCACCTGCCCCGCCTCCATCACCACCAGCGCGCCGACCCCGCGCTGGCTCAGGAGGGCGGCCGTGGCCTCGATCGTCTCCGAAGGATTGGTGGTGAACACCAGATCCCCCTTCCGCTTGAGGATCTGAGATACAAGCATAAGCGCTTCCGTCCCTCTGTATTTGTTATGGTCGATCAGCGTTGCGCAATTTCAGGGCCGAAACAACGCACACGGCCGTGAGCGGCGCGAGCCCCCGGCAGGTCGCGTGCGGCGACGTCAAATTCGCAAACCTCACTAGAAACATGACTTTGCTGGCGTCCTGATCGCCCCTGACGTTCCCCCGGGGCAGCCCCCAAACGTTACGAACGTCAGGGTCGGGACACTAGAGACGGCCGGCGAGCAGGGCGAACGGGGTCGCCAGCACGGCGCCCGCGACAAAGCCCGCCAGGTGCGCCTCCCAGGCGACGCCGGCGCCGCCGGTTCCCGGCACCCAGGCGCCGCCGAGGATGGCGATCAGCAGGCTGACGATCAGCAGGGCCATGCCCATGCCGATCACCGGCGGCGACGTCAGCGATCCCAGCCGGCCGCCTCCGCCGATCAGCCGCGCCACCGCGCCCATCATGCCCGAGATGGCGCCGGACGCGCCGACGATCCCCGCCTGGCTGGCAGGATGCAGCGCGGCGTAGCCGAGGTTCCCCAGTGCGCCGCACAGCAGGTAGAAGGAGAAGAAGGCGAAAGCCCCCCGCGGCCCCTCTCCCAGATAGCGCGCGAGCGGGGTGGCGAAGGCCAGCGCCATGGCCGCATTGGTGATCGCGTGCGTCCAGTTTCCGTGCAGGAAAATGGCGGTGAACACCGAGCGCCACTCGCCCGCCTGCAGCGCCGCCGGCGTGAAGATCCACGACGCGAGCTGCTCATCCGAGATCCGGGTCTGCAGGGCGTAGCCGCCGATGATCAGGATGACCAGCGCCATGGCCGGCCAGGGCGCATTGAACACCGGTTCGCGCGCAGGCCGGCGGTCCGGCGCCGGCCGCTGCGGGTAGCCCCGGCGCGGGTCGTTGGACGTGTCCTGGAACAGGCTGGCCGGCATCGCTCCACCATTTAGGCGTTCTTCGCCGCGGACGCGACCCACCGCCGTGATCTCGCCTTGCCCCCGCCGCGCCGGGCGGCGATGTTCCAGGCAAATGATGTCCACTTCCAGACGCTTTTTCCCAAGACCCCGCAGATTCCTGGCCGGCGCCGCGCTCGCGGTCGCCGCCATGTTGGCCGCCCAGGCCCCAGGGCTCGCCGCGCCCGCAGCGCACGCACGCCACCACGCTCTCGCGCCGGGAGAATGGCCGCAGTCGCGCTCCGACCTCGCCCCCGACCCGCAGATCCGCTTCGGCGCCCTGCCCAATGGCATGCGCTACGCGGTTATGCGCCAGCCCACGCCCCCCGGCCAGGCCGCGCTCAGGCTCTGGATCGGCTCCGGCGCCCTGCAGGAGAGCGACGCCCAGCGGGGTCTCGCCCATTTCCTCGAGCACATGGCCTTCGAAGGCTCGAAGGCCGTCAAGGAAGGGGAGATGATCAAGATCCTGCAGCGCCTGGGCCTGGCCTTCGGCCCGGACACCAACGCTTCGACGAGCTTCGAGCAGACCGTCTACAAGCTCGACCTGCCGCACACAGACGCCGAGACGGTCGACACCTCGCTGATGCTGCTGCGCGAGACGGCTGGCAATCTGACGATCGCGCAGAGCGCGGTGGACCGCGAACGCGGGGTGATCCTGTCTGAGGAGCGCACCCGCGACACCCCGCTCTACCGCATCACCAAGCAGCGCCTGGCCTTCGTGCTCAAGGGCCAGCGCCTGCCCACGCGCATGCCGATCGGCGACGTCGGAGTGATCAAGGCCGCCACCGCGGCGCAGATCACCGACTACTACGTCCACCAGTATCGCCCTGAGCGCGCGGTGCTGGTGGCGGTGGGCGACTTCGACCCGGCGGTCATGGAGGCCAAGATCCGGGCGCGCTTCGGCGATTGGCGCGCGGCCGCCCCGTCGCGCCCGGAGCCGGACCTCGGCGTCGTGGCCCCGCGAAAGGCCGAGGCGAAGCTGGTGGTCGAGCCCGGCGCCCAGCTCAGCCTGCTGCTGGCCTGGCCCGCGCCACCGGACCTGACCCCGGACTCCCGGACCAAGCAGCGACGCGAGCTGATCGACCAGCTGGCGATGGAGGTGCTGAACCGGCGCTTCTCGGCGATCGCGCGTGCGCCGGAGCCGCCGTTCATCGCCGCAGCCGGGCTCAAGTACGACCAGAACCGCTCGGCCGAGATCACCCTGCTCAACGTGGTCGCCGAGCCGGGCCGCTGGAAGGAGGCGCTGGCGGCGCTCGATTCGGAGGAGCGGCGCGCCGCCCTGTTCGGCGTGCGGCAGGACGAGCTCGACCGCGAGATCGTCGAGATGCACACGCGGCTGAAAGCCGCCGCCCAGGGCGCCGCCACCCGCAAGCCGCAGGAGATCGCCGACGGGATCGTGGGTTCGCTCGCCGAGCAGGAGGTGGTGACGAGCCCGGCCCAGGACCTCGCCCTGTTCGACGATCTCTCCAAGGGCCTCACCGCCCAGGAGGTCTCGGCGGCGCTGAAACGGGCCTTCTCGGGCTCCGGGCCGCTGCTGTTCGCCGCCTCGCCGCGGCCCGTCGAAGGCGGCGATTCCGCCCTGCTGGCCGCCTTCGCCGAGGACGAGAAGCTGGCGGTCGCCCCGCCGCCCACGCCCAAGACGGTGGTCTGGCCCTATGCGAGCTTCGGTCCGCCCGGCAAGGTCGTCGAGCGGCGCATGGCGGAGGACCTGGGCGTGACCTTCGTCCGCTTCGAGAACGGGGTGGCGCTGACCATCAAGCCCACCAAGTTCCGCGACGACGAGGTGCTGGTCCGCGCCAACGTCGGCCGGGGCATGATCGACCTGCCGAGGGACCAGCAGGCCACGACCTGGGCCGCAAGCGCCTTCATCGAGGGCGGGCTGAAGCAGATCTCCGACGAGGACATGGAGCGGGTGCTGGCGTCGAAAGTCTATGGAGTGCACTTCGCCGCCACCGACGACGCCTTCGCGCTGAGCGGCCCGACCCGCACCGAGGACCTGGCGACCGAGCTGCAGGTGATGGCGGGCTATGTCGCCGAGCCGGGCTGGCGGCCCGAGGCCTTCCAGCGCCTCAAGGCCAGCAGCCGCACCATCCACGACCAATATGAGGCGACCGATTCCGGCGTGCTGGCGCGCGACCTCTCCGGCCTGCTGCACGGCGGTGACCGGCGCTGGACCTTCCCCTCGCGCGAAGCCATGGCCGGAGCCCAGCTCGCCGACCTGCAGGCGCAGCTCTCGCCCGAACTGGCGCACGGCTCGATCGAGGTGGTGGTGGTGGGCGACGTCGACCCCGACGCCGTGATCGCCGCGACCGCCTCCACCTTCGGGGCGCTCCCGCCCAGGCCTGCGCCCACGCTGGCCCCGCCCGACCTGCGCCAGATGGACTTTCCCGCGCCCACGCCGGCGCCCGTCACCCTCTTCCACAAGGGCCGCGCCGACCAGGCGATCGGCTATATCGCCTGGCCCACCGACGACATCTGGGCCGACCCGCCGCGGGCCTACGCCACCGCCGTGCTGGGCGAGGTGCTGCGCACGCGCCTGCTGGAGCAGATCCGCGAGACCGAGGGGGCGACCTACAGCCCCTCCGTGGCCTACGCCCACAGCCTGGTCTGGAAAGGCTGGGGCTATCTCGCCGCGAGCGTCGAGGTGCCCCCGGAGAAGCTGGCCTCCTTCTTCGACGACGTGGCGAAGATCACCGCCGACCTGCGCGCCCACCCGGTCGGCGCCGACGAGCTCGCCCGGGCCAAGGAGCCGCGCATCCAGCAGATCGAGAAGGCCAAGCTCACCAATCCGTACTGGCTGGCCGAGCTGGCGGGCGCCCAGGCCGATCCGCGCCGTCTCGACCTGATCCGCCAGATCAGCCCCGCCACCCGCAAGGTCACCCCGGCCGACGTGCAGCAGGCCGCCCTGGCGGTGCTGCGCGACGAGGCGGCGTTCAAGCTGGTGGTGCGGCCGGGCGGCGCCCAGCAGGCGACGCTGGCGCCCGCCCACCCGGGGGCCAGCCCGTAGGCGCCCACGTTCAATTTCTCCGTCTTGGCCCGCTTCATGCGGGCCACCCAGCCCAAAACGCCTGCCTCGACCTGATGCGGAACGGCCTTGGGATGGGTCGCCCGCATGAACAAGTCGGGCGACGACGGATGGGGTGCGAGCGCGGTGTGATGTCCCAATCCGGCACGCCTCGCCGCTGGCGCCGGATTTCCTGCAAGCCCCATGCGGCCAACGGCGGCCGCCGGAGGCGCGCAGATGTTTCATGCCAACACACAGCGGATGATCGACTACTGGACCGCCAAGGCCCAGGGCGGGCGCGCGCCGCGGCGGACGATGATCGATCCCGGCCACTTCCGCCAACTGCTGACCCAGACCTTCATCCTCGGGCGCGACGGGCGCGGCGACTATCCTTTTCGCCTGGTGGGCGGTTTCGTCGGCGACCTGCACCAGCGCGACCTGCGCGGGGTCAATGGCCTGATGCTGTGGTCCGAGCGCGACCGCCTGCGCCTGCAGAGCGCGCTGGAGGAGACGCGCCGCCACGCCGAGCCGCTGGTCGCCATGGCCGAGGTGCTGACCGAGGGCCCCAGCCTCTCGATCGAGGTCTTCTTCGCGCCGCTGGCGGCGGACGACGGCGGGCCGGAGCGCCTCCTGGGCCTCTACCAGCCGCTCGGGATGGTCAGCCGGCTGAAGGGGCTGCCGGCGCTGGAGCTGTCGGTTCGCGCCCTGCGCCGGCCCGGCGCGGCCAACGAGGAGACGCCGCCGGTCCGCCTCGCCACCCTGCACGGCCTGCGGATCGCCTGAGCCTCAGATGGCCTTCAGCTCGCGCTTGAACCGCTTCCAGTTGGTCACATAACCGCCGGCGCTGTGCGCCAGGGTCTCCAGCTGCGCCGCCGACACCTCGCGGACCACCTTTCCCGGCATGCCCATGACCAGGGAATTATCGGGAATCACCTTGCCCTCGGCGATCAGCGCCTTGGATCCGATCAGGCAGTTGCGCCCGATTTTGGCGCCGTTGAGCACCACTGCCCCGATCCCGATCAACGAGCCGTCGCCGATGTCGCACCCATGCAGCATGGCCATGTGGCCGACGGTCACATTGGCGCCGATGGTGAGCGGCGAGCCCAGGTCGGTGTGAAGTACTGATCCGTCCTGGACGTTCGAATTTTCGCCGATCACGATCGGATCGTTGTCTCCGCGCAGCGTGCAGCCCCACCAGACCGAGGCGTTCTTCTTGAGAATCACACGGCCGATCACGACGGCGTTTGGCGCGATCCAGTATTCGTCATCATTTGGTAGCTCAGGTGTCACATTTCCTAAACTGTAGATCGGCATCAGATATCCCCACGACTTCAAGCTCGGCCGTGTTTAACGGATCCGAAAGCAAGCTAGGATCATTGTAGTCAGGCGATTCGAGCTGGCGAAAGCCCGCCCGAGCCCGCCGCGGACCGAGGTCCGGTCCGTGTCTCGCGCTGGACGGAGTTGATGGCGCTGAGCAGGTCTACCTTTCGGGTGAAGCCCGAAGTCGATCCCCCAGGCGGACCCCCCGGTCCGGCACGACGCCGCTCCCGTCCCCATTCAGACGACCGCAAGGGCGCTCCCTCCCCGGAGACGCCCTTTTTTATTGCCCCCACGGAGGCCTTGATGAGCAAGCGAGCCATGAAGCGACAGCTGCGCGAAGGTGCGTTCGACGCCGGACAATTCGAGGGGGATGACAAGATTCGCCGGTTGCCCCTGGACCGCGGCTGGTCGCCTCTGGCGCACCACAACGACGACCGCGACCAGGCCTATCTGAAGACGATCAAGGCCAAGTCCTCCGGTCAGGAGCAGCTGATCCGCGCCATCGACGAGAAGAACCTGGTGCTGGCGCTGGGTCCCGCCGGCACTGGCAAGACCTACCTGGCCATCGCCAAGGCCGTCGAGGCGCTGGAGAGCGGGCGGGTGGGCCGCATCGTGCTGTCCCGGCCCGCGGTCGAGGCCGGCGAGTCGATCGGCTTCCTGCCCGGCGAGATGGAGGACAAGCTCGCCCCGTACCTGAGGCCGCTCTACGACGCCCTCTCCGACCGCCTGTCGATGAAGCGGGTGAGGGCCCTGATGGCCGAGGGCGCCATCGAGATCGCCCCGGTGGGCTTCATGCGCGGGC
>CBJNAS010000144.1:0-7569 GCA_966434565.1 uncultured Phenylobacterium sp. | reverse complement strand
TCCAGGTGACGGGCCTGGCCAGCGAGGACATGTTCCTCAAGCGCTTCTTCGACAAGTACGGGATCAAGGCGGACTACGAGCAGCGCTACGAGTTCAAGAACGCCGTCAACGGCTATCTCTACGACGACTACACGCCGGCCCACCGCCAGGCCGAGCTCTCCTGGATGGGCTCGATCTACGCCTCCGACCTGGCCGCCGCCGCCGCCGACCGTCACATGGACGCCGGCGCGCTGCGCCGGACGCTGGAAGCCGGCCCCTACCTGGCGGAGCAGGCGCAGCAGCTTCACCTCGTGGACCGCGTCGGCCAGGTGCGCGACGCCGAGCAGGCGCTGCTGACCCGCACCGGCGGCGAGAGCATGGACTTCGGCGACTATGCCCGCACGCGGCGCCGGAGCCCGGCCGTGGGGCCCGCCATCGCCCTGATCGAGGCCGAGGGGCCGATCGTCACCGGCAAGGACGGCGCGCGCAATCCCTTCACCGGCGGCTCGACCATCTATTCCGACGACGTCTCCGAGGCCTTCTACGACGCCGTCAAGGCGAAGGAGGTGAAGGCGATCGTCTTCCGCCTCGACTCGCCCGGCGGCTCCGACACCGCCTCGGAGCAGATCCTGGCCGCCGTGCGCGCCGCCAAGGCCGCGGGCAAGCCCGTGGTCGTCTCCATGGGAACCTACGGCGCCTCGGGCGGGTACTGGGTCTCCTCGGAAGCCTCGGCCATCGTCGCCCAGCCCACCACCCTCACCGGCTCGATCGGGGTGTTCGGCGGCAAGTTCGCTTTCGGCCCGGCGCTGGCCAAGTTCGGCGTCGACATCCGCCAGCTGGGCGTCGGCAGCTCCTACGCCGGCGCGTTCGGGGCCAGCCGCGAGTTCACGCCGCAGGAGCGCAGCGCCTTCTCCCACTGGATGGATCAGATCTACGGAAACTTCCTGGAGCGCGTATCCGACGGCCGCAAGCTGCCGCTGCAGCGCGTGAAGCAGATCGCCCGCGGCCACGTCTGGACCGGCGTCCAGGCCCGCGACCTGGGCCTCGTCGACCAGGTGGGCGGCTTCTACGAGGCGGTCGGCCGAGCCCAGGCCCTCGCCGGCCTCAGCGGCGAGCCGCGCCTGAAGCGCATGACGCCCCAGGCCTCGCCGGTCGAGGCGTTGCAGAAGCTCTTGGGCATTGAGGCCACGTCGGCCCGCACCCTGGCCGCCGCCGCCTGGGTGTTCGGCGATCCCCGCGCGCAAGGCCTGATCGACCAGGCCGCCCAGGCCAGGCTGCGCGACGGCGGCGCCATGGTGCTGGCGCCGGATCGCGTGCGGTAGGAAAGAAAAGAACGCTGCGCCGTTTCTCTCAACCGGTCACTCCCGCGAAAGCGGGAGCCCAGGTTTTTTGGTGTTCGCAGGTCGAGGCGTTTCGACGACGCCAAGCTGACTACCGCCGATACCGCGCCCCCACGAACAGGAACCGGCCGAGGTCGAAGCCCGCCAGCTCGCGGCCCATGTTGATCACGGTGAAGGGCGGCCGTTCGTCGAAGATATTCGTCGCGCCGGCGTAGAGCTCGGTCCCGGCCAGGGTCCCGCTCGCGCGCCAGCTCACCATCAGGTCGTGGTAGAAGGTGGCCTCGGTGAAGGGGATGCTCAGCGACTCCGAGTGGTCGGCCGCCGAGGAATCGCGGTTGAACAGCGCCATCCTGCCCACGTACCGGGTGCTCCAGACCACGCCGACCGGGCCCTGGCGATAGTCCAGCTGGGCGACCCCCTTCAGCTGCGGGTTGTCGCCCCAGGTGGTGTTGGCCGTGCCCTCCAGCACGTTCACCTGGCCGGGGTTTTGCTGGAACGGATAGTTCCGCAGGCGCATCACGTAGTCGGCGGTCAGGTTGAAGGCCAGCCGGCCGTCCAGCCCGCGCGTGTAGCGCCAGCGGCCGGTCAGCGGCGCCACCTCGGCGACATAGGAGACCTGCAGCTCCAGGCCGTTGGTGTAGAGCTTGGACGCGTTCACATAGGTGGTGTGGATCGAGTTGATCAGCTGGCGCGCGGAATCCCGCGTGAACAGGCTGCAGTAGGCCTGGTCCAGGCCGCCGCTCGAGCCGTAGCAGTTGTCGACGATGTCCTGGGCCTGGACTGCCGTGATCGCGTCCTTGATCTTGATCGAGTAGTAGTCGAGCGTCACCGCCAAGTTGCGCGCCATCGGCGGCTGCAGCACGACGCCCGCGGTGTAGCTGAACGACTGCTCCGGCCTCAGCGCCGTATTCCCGGAATCCGTGCCCGGGATCGAGAAAGTGGTCGCGGTGAAGCCGGCCGGAAGGCCCGCCGCAGCACAGTTCCTGGCGAAGTTCACATTGGTGTTGATGTTCTCGACGCTGCACGGGTCCTCCACGTTGAAGAAGGTCGGCGTGCTCGGCAGGAAGGCCTCGGTGATGTTGGGCGCGCGGATCGCCCGCGAATAGGTCCCGCGCAGCTTGACCCAGGAGGCCGGGCCCCAGACGCCGCTCACCTTGTAGGCGCCGACGTCGCCGACGGTGCTGTAGTGGGCGCCGCGCCAGGCCGCGTCGAAGGTGAGCTCGTCCAGGCCTGGACCGGCGTGGCGGAACACCGGGGCGCTCGCCTCGACATAGCCCTCGTAGACGTTGAAGCCCCCGGCGGAATCCCCCGCCACCTCCTCCACCGCACCGGAGACGATCAGCGGATCATTGCGTCGGCGCGTCCGCTCCATGCGGTATTCCGCGCCCGTCGCGACCCCGATCGGCCCGCCCTGCAGGTTGAGGAAACGGCTCGTGTCGAAGGTGACGTTGAAGTCCGCGGTCTGCTGGGTCAGGCGGTCATGGATCCCGACGGTCGCGAAGGAATAGGCCATGGCCGCGGCGCTGTTCTGCAGGCCGAAGGGATTGTAGGGCACGCAGGCGGACGGGTTCAGCGCGCCCACCCCCAGCCCCGTCTGCGGCGCGGAGGGCACGTCGATGCGGCAAGCGGGCTTGCCGGTGGCCGGGTCGATGACTGAATCCAGGGCCGCGTCGAAATTGGCCAGGACGCGGCGGTTGTGGTCGACGATCCGCGCGTCGGTCTCGCCGTAGTTCAGCGCCCCGTTCCAGCGGATCTCGGCGAACGGCGTCTCGACCTCGCCCTCCAGGCTCGCCACCAGCCGCCAGGTCCGCCGGCGCAGGTCCTGGGTGCGGCCGTCATTGAGGAACTTCGAGAGGATGTAGAGCCCCGTCGGGCTCATCGCAGAGCGGATTTCCGGCGTCAGGAAGGCGTTGTCCGGAAAAATCAGGAAGTCGCTGGCGACAGCGGAGACCGACGGCTGAATGGTGTTCTCGGCGTCGGACTGCACGAACTTGGCGTCGAGCCTGCCGCGCAGGTGCGGACCGAGCTCCAGCCCGCCGCGGAGCGCGGCGCCCTTCGTCGTCAACGGCGAGGAGACCTGCAGATAGTCCTCGGGGTGGTAGCAGGCCTGGCACCCGGCCGGCAGCTGGCCATAGCCGAAGCTGTTGTAGCCGGTGCGCGCGGGGGTGGGGACGACGTGGCCGGCGGCGTCGAACGAGATCGGCGACAGGTTGAAAATGTTGACCAGCACGCCTGTACGCGTGGTGAGGTCGCTGGCGATGTTGGGGACGAACAGCCTGTCAGGAATCCCGTCATTGACGATCGCCGGGCCGCTGAAGCGGAAGGTGGGATCGAGCGCGCCCTCAACGTCCGCCGGATTGACGATCGTGCCGTAGTTGTGCGCGCCCGGCAGGTCGCGGGCGTCGATTCCGTCCTCGTGGGTCCAGAAGCCGCTCAGGGCGATGTTGGCGCGCCCGTCCAGCAGGTTGCGGCCGACGGTGATCTCGCCGCTCGACTTGCGGCCGAAGCCGTTGTCGTAGCCGCCGGTCTGGGCCTCGGCCTCGATGCCCTCGAAGCTCTTCTTGGTGATGATGTTGACGACGCCGGAAACCGCGTCCGACCCGTAGATGGCCGAGGCGCCGCCGGTGATCACCTCGACGCGGTCGACCAGGGCCTTGGGAATCGAATTGAGGTCCACCGCATGGGTGGAGAGGTCGCCCGCGACGTGGCGCTGGCCGTCGACCAGCACCAGGGTGCGCGACAGGCCCAAGCTACGCAGGTTGATCGAGCTCACGCCCGCGCCCGCGCCCAGGTTGTTGGCATTGGCGCGCAGCGTGCCGCTGTTCCCCGCCTGCGGCAGGCGCGCGATGATCTCGCCCAGGTCCTGCGGGCCCGCGGCCTGGATCATGCCGGGAGTCAGGGTCACGACGGGCGTCGGCTGTTCCAGGTTCGGCCGCGGGATGCGCGAGCCGGTGACGACGACTTCCGACAGCTGGGCGCCACCCTGCTCCTGAGCGGCTGCAGGCCATGCTGCCAGCAGGCCGGCCGCGGCTCCGCAGGCCGCCGACAACGCCGCCTGCGACGTCCGCACGCTCTTCAGTCTCACTATCGAACTCCCCCAGTCCCCTGCAACACGCGCAGGCCGGCGACGCCCCAGCCCGAGGCGCGCGGCCATTAATGGTCAAGGCTTGCTTGACCAATCCTTAGCGCAGCAACCCAACAGACCGATCCCGGCGCCGAAAGAAAAAGAGCGGCGGGATCGCTCCCGCCGCCCCAAGGCCTCGATGGGGAAAGCAAGCCTCAGAAACGCGCCGTCACCGCCAGGAACAGATGGCGGCCCAGCAGGTCGTAGGTCGGATAGCTGTTCGGCAGGGCGCCGCCGACGATGGCGTTTTCGATCAGCGGCGGGTCCTTGTCGAAGATGTTGTTGATGCCCGCACGGAGCGTCAGCTTTTCGTTGATGTTCCAGTTGGCGGCGAGGTCGAGGTAGCTCACCGCCGGAACCGTGTGGGCGATCGGGTCGGGGGTCTTGTTGCCGCCGATCGTCGGTTGATCGCTGTCGCCCTCGAATTCCGCCCCGCCGATATAGCGCCAGGTCGCGGAGAGCTGCAGGTCGTGCGGCGCATTCCAGGTCACGCGCAAGCTGTGGCGCCATTTCGGGAACAGGCCGTTGCAGGTCGGACCGAACAGGCCGGCGCAGTCATAGGTGTCGGCGCCGGGCAGCGGCGTGTTCTTCTGCTCGGGCTGGTAGCTGCCCACCAGGCTGAAGACCAGGCTGCCCCAGCCGTCGTGGCCAAAGCGGTCGAAGCCCAGCTTGTAGGTGGCCTGCACGTCATAGCCGGAGAGAATCTCCTCGGCGACGTTGACGTTGGTGCCGACGATGTAGCCGCCGGCGCCCACGGTCGTGCCGAACAGGATGCCGTTGGCCGGGTTGCGGACGATGTTGGCGCAGTAGGTCGGATTGCCGGTGTCCAGGCAGTTGTTCAGGCTGACCGCCAGCGGGATGTTGCTGATGATTCCCTTCAGGTCGATGTGATAGTAGTCGACGCTGGCGTACAGGCCGGGAATGAACCGGGGCGTGAACACGAAGCCGACCGTGTAGGTGTTGGCCTTTTCCGGCGCCAGGGCGGTGTTGCCTCCGGTGAGCGTTGCGCACTGGTCGGCCGGGCATTGCGGAATATGACCGTACTGGGCCGCCGTCGCGCCCGTTCGCGCGCACGCCGCGGCGGTCGCTGTGGGGGCGGAGCCGGCGCAGGGATCTTCCGGCACGTCGCTCGTGTTCGTGACGGATTGCGGCGTGAAGAGTTCGATGATGCTCGCGGCGCGGACGGCGCGGTTGAAGCCGCCGCGGAGCCGGATGTCCGGCGTGGGCGCCCATTCCAGGCCCAGCTTGTAAGTGTCCGCCTCGGCCCCGGTGGAGTAGGTCGAAAAGCGGTAGCCGGCGTTGAACGACAGGTCATGGGCGAAGGGCATGTCCTGCGCGATCGGCGCGCGGACTTCGCCATAGCCTTCCTTCACGCTCAGGTTGTTGTCGATGGTGACGGCCGCGCCGCCGAAACCGGAGAGGTCGTTCGAGAGCTCGGCCTGGTCCGGCGCGTAGGTCAGGTGGTCGCGCCGGAACTGGAAGCCCGCGGAGACGCCGACCCCCTCGGTGGCCCAGGGAGACTTGATCCCCCAGTCCCCCAGATTGCCGGTGATGTTGCCTTCGATGATCCGCTCGGTGGTGGTGCCGCGCGAGGTGCCCGCTTCGGACAGGTACTGCAAGACGGCGGGCGTCACGCCGCCGTCGGAGAAGATGTTGTAGGGAACGCAGCTTCCACCCGACAGGCAGACGGGGTTCGCTGCGGTTCCTCCGACGAGCAAGGCGTTCTGCACCTTGGACATGCTGAGGAAGTTCTTATTGGAGATATAGACGCTCGTGTAATAATATGAGCCATACAGGTCGTAATTGAACGGACCCCAGAGCTTGCCCTTGCTGCCGATCACGATCCGATAGTTGTCGTGCTCATAGTCAAACTTGCGCGGGCCGCCTTCGATGTTCCGGCGACCGAAGAACAAATCCTTTGTCACCGGGTTCGCGAAATCGGTGCTGGCGATGTCGGCCGCCGTGCAGCCGATCGCGAGCGCCTGCTGGTTGCTCAGCAGCGGGTTGTTGCAGTTGACCAGATAGCCGCCCGCGGCAGTCACGCCGCTGCCCTGGAAGAGGGCCGAGGGACCGACTTCCGTATGAGTCTGGTCGTTCATATAGTTGAAGTTGGCGTAGAGATTGAACGCCGGGTTGATCTCATAGTTCGCGAAGAAGCCGGCCGTGTAGCGGGTGTCCTGCTGCAGCAGCGTCTCGTAAGGGTTCGCGTTAAAGATCGCGGGCGGCGTCGTTCCGGGCGTTCCGTAAGGCACGAACTGGTGACCTAGGACGGCCGCCTGTTCGGTGTCGGGGATACCATCGCCGTTCAGGTCGAGGAGATCCCCGTTCGACGGATAAAGGATGTTCGAGTTGCTGGAGCCGCTGCACTTGAAATTCGACTTCAGCTGGCACACCGAGAAGTCCCGAGCGCTCTGATAGACCGGGTTCTGGTTGTGATAGGTGAGATAGCCTTCGATATTGCCTTTGCCATCGGGGGCGTTGGCGCCGAAGATCAGACTGTAGTCGGCCGACTTGCCATCCCATTTCGAACTGGGCACGTCATATCCGGACTGGCGCAGAATGCGCTGCATCAGGTCGCTGTGCTGGCCGTGCTGGTAGACGCCCCATTGGCCGTCGATCTGCAGGCCCTCGAAGTTGTGCTTCATGATGAAGTTCACGACGCCGGCCACGGCGTCCGAGCCGTAGACCGCCGAGGCCCCGCCGGTCAGCACCTCGATCCGGTCGATCAGCTGCGAGGGAACCTGGTTGATGTCTGGCGCGGGGTTCGGGTTGCCGGTGTTCGGGTCGCCGATGCCCAGTCGGCGGCCGTCCACCAGAACCAGCGTCCGCTGCGGGCCCAGACCGCGCAGGTCGACGGTCGACACGCCACCGGGGTTGGAGAGTGCGTCTGACGTCGGACCGAAGTCCGCGCCGGCGTTGAAGGTGTTCTGCGGCAGCTGGTTCAGGATCTCGACGGTCGTAACACGGCCGCCAATGGCGATGTCCTGGGCGTTCACGACCTGTACGGGACTGACGCTGGTCAGGTTCGGCTGCGGAATGCGCGAGCCCGTCACCACCAATTCCTGCACGACGTTCCCGCCCGTCGACGGCGGCGCGGCGGTCTGCTGGGCGAAAGCCGGGCTCGCC
>CBJNAS010000143.1:0-7608 GCA_966434565.1 uncultured Phenylobacterium sp. | reverse complement strand
GGAGGTGGCTCCCGCCGCAAGGCGGGAGACGGAGGGGGCGTTCGGCGCAGACGTGTAATCCAGTAGCCCCACGAAGGGGAGGGAAGGTGATCACCGCCACCGCCCGCGGTTCATCCAGCTGATCAGCGGCAGGATCGGCACACCCCAGCCGAGGCCCGCGACCAGGTAGAACACCAGCTGGATCGCCCACTGCTTGGGGACGTGGTCGGCGAGCTTGGCGACGGCCCCGACATAGGCGGCGAGGAAGGCCAGGACGCCGACGAGGCCGATCAGCTTGCGGATGCGGGCGGACATGGCCCGCTCTTAGCGGGGCAGGCGAATGAGCGGAAGCGTGGACGTGGCCGCGATTTTTGGCTAGCGAGCGCGGCGAGCCTCGCCAACAAAGGGCGCGACCTCCGCCCCATGACCTCGTTCCTGCGTTCCGACCGTTCGCGCGCCGTCGCCATCTGGCTGCTCGCCGTGGCGGCTTTGGTGCTGGCGATGGTGGTGGTGGGCGGCTCGACCCGGCTCACCGGCTCCGGCCTGTCGATCACTGAATGGAAGCCCGTGCGCGGGGCGATCCCGCCGCTGAGCGCCGCCCAGTGGCAGGCGGAGTTCGATCACTACAAGACCATCCCCCAGTACCAGTACGTCAACCGCGGCATGACGCTTGCCCAGTTCAAGGGGATCTACTGGTGGGAGTGGACGCACCGGCTGCTGGGCCGGATCGTCGGCGTGGTCTTCTTCGTGCCCTTCGTCGCCTTCGCCGTGCGGCGGGCGATCCCACGCCGGCTGCTCTGGCGGCTCGCCGGCATCTTCCTCCTCGGCGGTCTGCAGGGCGCGGTGGGCTGGTGGATGGTGGCGAGCGGCCTCGCCCACCGGGTCTATGTCGCGCCGGAGCGGCTGGCCATCCACCTGGGCCTGGCCTTCGCGCTGTTCGGCGCGCTGGTCTGGACCGCGCTCGACGCCTGGGCCGGCTGGGCCCGCCAGACGCTGCCCAGCCCCTGGGGCCGGCGCGGGGCCTGGCTGGTGGGCTTGCTGTTTATCCAGGTGCTGCTGGGGGCGCTGGTCGCCGGCAACCATGCGGGGCTGGTCTACAACGACTGGCCGCTGATGAACGGCCGCGTCTTCCCGGCGGACTATGCGGGACCGGGGCTCTGGGCGACGCTGGCGCACAGCCAGGGGGCGGTCCAGCTGCATCACCGGCTGATGGCCTATCTGGTGACCGTCGTCGCCGTCGCCTTCGGGATCGGGGCCTGGCGCTCGCCTTATCTGGCCCCCGACGCCCGGCGGCTGGCGCTCGCGGTCACCGGGGCCGTGTTGGTCCAGGTGGGTCTCGGGATCACCACCCTGATGCTGGTCGCGCCGCTGGGCCTGAGCCTCGCCCACCAGGTGATGGCGGCGATCACCTTCTGCCTGGCGGTGGCCTTCGCCTGGCGCGCCCGGCGGGTGTGACGTCGAAATGCGCGGTATTATCTTACCGCGCATCATAGTTCGCTGAATTTATTGGCTTTTTCAATCGTCGCCAAAATTCTGCGATCTTGACTTCGGCGCCCGCTCTGGGCATATGCGCGCCTCAACTCGGGGCGCGTATCGGTCCCGGCAAGCTGAACGAGATCGCCACCATGATGAAGACCACGGCTTCGCTGAAGCCCGCCGAGGTCGAGAAGAAGTGGATCGTGATCGACGCCCAGGACGCCGTCGTCGGCCGCCTGGCGTCGTTCATCGCCAACCGTCTTCGCGGCAAGCATCGGCCCGACTACACCCCGCACGTCGACTGCGGCGACTTCGTCGTCGTCGTCAATGCCGACAAGGTGCGGTTCACCGGCCGCAAGCTCGCCAACAAGATCTACTATTGGCACACCGGCCATCCGGGCGGGGTCAAGGAGCGCACCGCGGACAAGATCCTCGGCGGCCGCTTCCCCGAGCGCGTGCTGGAGAAGGCGGTGGAGCGCATGCTGCCCAAGGAGAGCCCGCTCGCCCGCAAGCAGCTGACCCACCTGCGCATCTATGCCGGCGCCGAGCATCCGCACGCCGCCCAGAACCCCGAGGCCATCGCGTTCGCCGATCTGAACGCCAAGAACGTGCGGAGCGCCTGAGCATGTCGGAATCCCCTGTCACCACCGGCGAGGGCTTCGACGCCCTGCGCGGCCTGGGCACGGCCGCGGCCGAGGAAGTGGTCCGCGAGCCCAAGATCGACGCCCAGGGCCGCGCCTACGCCACCGGCAAGCGCAAGAACGCCGTCGCCCGCGTCTGGATCAAGCCGGGCAAGGGCGAGATCACCATCAACGGCCGTGACCAGACGATCTACTTCGCCCGCCCGGTGCTGCGGATGATGATCGCCCAGCCGCTGCAGATCGCCGATCGCCTCGGCCAGTTCGACGTGATCGTCACGGTCGAGGGCTCGGGCCTGTCCGGCCAGGCGGGCGCCGTGCGTCACGGCATCGCCAAGGCGCTGACCTACTATGAGCCGGGCCTGCGCTCGGTGCTGAAGCCGCACGGCTTCCTGACCCGCGACCCGCGCGTCGTGGAGCGGAAGAAGTACGGCAAGGCCAAGGCCCGACGCAGCTTCCAGTTCTCGAAGCGCTAAAGCCGCGCGCGACATCCGCGTTGCCGGAAAAGGGCGCTTCGGGAGACCGAGGCGCCCTTTCTCTTTGTTCCCATCTCCTCGCGAGGCGAGCTCATGGCCCACACGGTTTTCATCGACGGCGAAGCCGGCACCACCGGCCTGCAGATCCGCCAGCGCCTGGAAGGCCGCCGCGACCTGGAGGTCGTCTCCATCGACCCGGCCCGGCGCAAGGACCCGGCCGCGCGCGCCGAGTTGCTGAACGGCGTCGACGCCGTGGTGCTCTGCCTGCCGGACGAGGCGGCGCGCGAGGCAGTGGCGATGATCACCGCCGAGGCGGTCCGGGTGGTGGACGCCTCGACGGCCCACCGGGTGGCCCCCGGCTGGACCTATGGCTTCGCCGAGATGGCCAAGGACCAGCGCGCGGAGATTCGCGAATCCAGGCGGGTGAGCAATCCGGGGTGCTATCCGACGGGCTTCATCGCGCTCGTGCGGCCGCTGGTCGCCGCGGGCCTGGTCCCGGCCGACTTCCCGCTGACGGTCAACGCCATCTCCGGTTATTCCGGCGGCGGGCGGGGCCTGATCGAGGAGTTCGAGCAGAAGGCTCCGCCGGAGGGGACGCACGACGCCTTCCGCGCCTACGGCCTGAACCTGGCGCACAAGCACCTGGCGGAGATGCAGGCCTATGCGGGCCTGGCGCATGCGCCCCTGTTCGCGCCCTCGGTGGGCCGCTTCGCCCAGGGCATGATCGTCGAGGTTCCGCTCCAGCTGTGGGCGCTCCCGGGCAAGCCTTCGCCGGCCGACCTGCACGCCGAGCTGATCGCGGCCTATGCAGGCGAGAGCTTCGTCGAGGTCGCCTCCGGAGTGGAATGCGCCGAGCTGCAGAAGACCCGCGCGGGCGCCGGGGGCTATGTGGCGGCGCTCGATCCGGAGGCGCTGAACGGGACCAACCGGCTGAAGCTGTTCGTCTTCGGCGCCGCCGCCGGCGACCAGGCGCGGCTGGTGGCGCTGCTCGACAACCTGGGCAAGGGCGCGTCGGGGGCGGCGGTGCAGAACCTCAACCTGATGCTGGGGCTGGAGGAGGGCGCGGGCCTCTAGCCTGCATCCGCCGGCCGGGCGGCGGCGTATCATCTCGCATGAGCCCGAACCGCCGCACCTTTCTCGCCGCCGCCGCCGTCGCCGCCCTGGCGCCGGCCGCCGCCATCTCCGCGGACCGCTACGCGAACTCCCCCTTGCGCAGGCTATCCGACGCCGATTGGAAGAAGCGCCTGTCGCCGGAGGCCTATGAAGTGCTGCGCCACGAGGGCACCGAGCCGCCCGGTTCCAGCCCGCTGCTCGCCGAGCACCGCAAGGGGACCTTCGTCTGCGCCGGCTGCGGCCTGGCGCTCTTCAAGTCGGCGTGGAAGTTCGAGAGCGGCACCGGCTGGCCCAGCTTCTACACCGCCATCCCTGGCGCGCTCGGCACGCGGACCGACCACAAGCTGATCGTGCCCCGGACCGAATATCACTGCGCCCAGTGCCTGGGCCACCAGGGCCACGTCTTCGACGACGGGCCCCGGCCGACGGGCCTGCGCTACTGCAACGACGGCGTGGCGCTGCGGTTCGTGGCGGGGTGAGGCCGGGTTTGCCGCAACGTGGGGAGTTGAAGCAAAAAGCTCACGTCGGACGCGCAGGCCCACGGGCGTCGCCGTCGTCATCGTCGTCGTCGGACTGGCCGGCGGTGATGCTGTCCTGGCCGGGCTGGCGGATGCGGCCCGCCCCCGAGACGTGAGTCTCCAGGTGCGTGGGCTTGGTCAGCAGGTCGACGTCGCCCATGCCGGAGATCTGCACCTTGGCCCAGTCGGTGGGACCGACGCTGGCCTGGCCCGCGCCGCTGATGTCGATCGCCGCGCCCGCGGTCTTCAGCTGGGCGAGGTCGGCCTCGCCGGCGCCGGATACGTTAAGCTCGACACTCCCGGTCTGGCCGGCGGCGGTCACCTCGCCATGGCCCCTGACGGCGATCGCCAGCGTCTCCTGGTCGTAGCCGCGGATGTTCAGGCGGTCGGCGCCGTTCAGCTCGAAGCGGGTGACCTTGGGCGCGGTCAGGGCGACGTGCAGCCTATCCCAATGATGAAAGCCGGGTGTCAGCACGATTCTGCCGCCCTCGACGCGCACCTGGTCGAGCGCGGTGGCCGGGCCGCTGATGGTCAGCTTGGCGGGGCCGGCGGCCTGGACGAAGTCGACCTGCGCCGGCGCGTCCACTTCCAGGCGCTCGCCGCTGAAGGCGAAGTCGCGCTGCGCCTGCGGGCCGCTGGCCATGCGCCGCCAGACGCCCATGTGAGGCTCATCACCGTCCCAGTCCCAGGTCCAGGCGACGTGCTTGACCAGGTCCGGTCCGCCGATGGCGATCGCCGCGGAGATGCAGGCCACCGACATGACGAAGCCGGTGACGGCGATAATGACCAGGCTGCGGATCATCGGGCGCTCCCTTGCGGCTGGGGCTCGAGCGCGGGCTTGAGCAGGCGGTAGTGCAGCCGGCCGTACCAGACCAGCGCATTGACCAGGCCGATGGTGACCAGGGCGACGAGCGCCCCCAGCGCCGTCGCGCCGGACATCACGCCCAGGCCGCCCAGCACCGCGGTCCAGACGCCGCCGGGGAAGCCGGTGAAGGGGCCGGCCGCGAACAGGGCGCCGCCGGCGAACAGGCCGGCGATCGCCGCCATCGCCAGGCCGAACAGGGTCCCGCCCACCGCCATCAGCACCGGCAGCAGAATGAGGAGGTCGATCGCGCCCAGCCCCAGGACGGCGAACACCGCCGCGGCTGCGCCGGAGGGGCTGCGCTCGTCCTCCCAGCGCTTCAGGCCGATCTCGGCGCGCAGCTCGCGGGCGAGGCGCCCGGGATCGCCCAGCGCGTCGGCCACCGCCGCCTCGCTGCGGCCGGCGGCCTCGCCGTCGGCGAAGTGGGTCTCATAGTCCGCCACGATGTCGGCGATGGTCTGCGGCGGCAGCCCGCGCAGCCCTTCGCGCAATCGGGCGATGAACGCCTGACGGGTCATTGCGCCCCTCCAAGGATGTCCTGCATGGCCCGGGAGAACGAAGCCCAGGCGGCCTTCTGCGAGCCGAAGCTCGCCTTGCCGGCCTCGCTCAGCCGGTAGTACTTGCGCGGCGGACCGGCCGGGGACTCCACCAGATAGGTTTCCACCAGGCCGTCGTTCTGCAGCCGCCGCATCAGCGGATAGATGGTCCCTTCGCCCATGCCGATGGCGTCGGCCAGGCGGCTGGCGATCTCATAGGCGTAGCTGTCGTGCTGCGAGAGCAGCGCCAGCACACAGAGCTCGAGCGCGCCCTTCTTCAGCTGGATCTCGATCGCTTCCGGCACGGCGAAGCTCCCTTTCCAGGGACTGAGTACCGCAAGGTAGTGGGTGACGCAAGGTAGCCATCATTAAAAGATAGCAATGCAGCGGCGCATCCAAGGCCGGCGTGAGCTGCGCGTCGGGCCCTGTTTGGCGCGCCGCCCGCCATTTCACGGCCACCGGGGCGTCGACGACCGGCCCGGCGCGCCCTATGGAGCGGAACAACCTTCAGGGGGAGCCCATGTCCACAGTCACCCTTTTTAGCTTCGTCGACCTGTTTGCGCGTTCTGTGATCGTCACCAAGCACCTCCTCGGCAAAGGCGCGGCCCATGTGTCCAGCCTCGGGATCGCGGAGCAGGAGATGCTCAACTGGCGTCTCGCAGAGGACATGCATCCGCTCGGCTTTCAGCTGATGGTGGTAGCCAATTTCACCAGGACCTGGACGGCGCGGGTTGCCGGCCTGGCGCCCCCGGAAGGAATCGCGGCCGACCTCGACGTCGCTGGCTTCAACGCGGGTCTGGACGCCGCCCTCGCTTATCTTCGCACGCTTAGGCCAGAGCAGTTCGAAGGCCGGGACGAAGCGCCCCTGACTTTCGAGATCAGGCCTGGGATGGCCCCCACGCTTCCGGCGGCGCAGTGGCTGACCGTCTTTGCCGCCACCAACATAAACTTCCATGTATCCATGGTGTACGCGCTCTTGCGCACCAACGGCGTGCCCCTGGGCAAAGCGGACATGTTCGTGGCCGGACTCGGCTGATAAGGGTGCAGCCGCTCGCGCGGCGACCGCAATTGAGGTTGATGGAGCCGGGCCTCCCCGTGCGCTCTTCGCTGCGCTCGGCCCGCGGGTCTCGCCCCGCGGTTCCCGCGGGGGAGCTGGCAGGGGCCTTCCGGCCAGTTTTGCCCCGGGCGCCCGCTGCGATCTTGCGCCGTTGGACGTCGCCTCCCACATAGGCCGGGTGAATGGGGCAAATCCTTGCGCAACCGCACAGGTTGGGATGGTCCAGCCGGATTTGCGGCCACGCTGAGACCCAGTGTCGCGCACGGGTGTTGCTCGGCTTGAACCCCGAGTGAAACCGTCCACATTAGACAAGAACAAACCGCCGCCATGGCGGGGCGGGTCGTCCGACCGAGGCGCATCGTCTCAGTGACCACGACCCGGGCGCCGAGCCCGTCACCCAAATGGGCCGGCCAGGAGTTGAAGCATCATGTCCGAGATTAAGATCCTGCCGATCCTGCCGCTGCGGGACATCGTGGTCTTTCCGCACCAGCCGGTCCCGCTGTTCGTGGGACGGGAGAAGTCCGTGCGCGCGCTCGAGGAAGCGATGCGCAACGAGGGCAAGCAGATCCTGCTCGCCACTCAGAAGGACAAGGACGACGACGATCCCGCGCCCTCCGCCATCTACGACGTGGGCGTGGTGGCGACCGTGCTGCAGCTCCTGAAGCTGCCCGACGGGACCGTGAAGGTGCTGGTGGAAGGCCGCGCGCGGGCGGGCGTCACGCGGTTCACCCAGCAAGCCGACTACTATGAGGCCGAGATCGCCTATGTGCAGGAAGACGGCGGCGGCTCGCCCGAGGCCGAGGCCTTGTCGCGCGCGGTCGTCGAGCAGTTCGAGAACTACGTCAAGCTGAACAAGAAGGTGCCGCCGGAGGCGCTGGCCGCGATCCCGCAGATCGAGAACCCCGGCGAGCTGGCCGACCGCATCGCCAGCCACCTGTCGGTGAAGATCTCCG
>CBJNAS010000142.1:0-7637 GCA_966434565.1 uncultured Phenylobacterium sp. | reverse complement strand
ATGGCCGCGCGCGACCTCTGGCCGGCGCTGGAGGCGCGCAGCGGCGTGCGCCTGGACCGCGCGGGCGCGCTCGCCGCCGGCCGCGCCGATTGGCTGGCCGGCGTCGCGGCCAGCATCGCCCGGCTGGGCCTGCATCCGACGGAGATTCCCCGGCGGGCCGCTGAGGGCCTGGCGCCCGGCCTGTCGCCTGGTCTGGACGGGGTGCTGATGACCCGCGAGGACTGGCGGCTCGATCCGCGCGCGGCGCTGCAGACGTTGCGGGCCGCCGCGGCGGCGGCCGGCGTCGCCTTCCGCGAGGCGCCCGTCACCGGGCGCGGCGAGGCCGATCTGCTGGTGCTGGCCACGGGCGCCGCGGGCGGGCTCGGCGATCTAGCGCCGGAAGCTGGGCTGCTCACCCCAATCAAGGGCCACATCCTGCGGGCGGCGAGCTCGGGCCTGGGCGGCGTCACGGTGCGCGGGGAGGGGGTCTACGTCACCCCGGCCGACGGCGGCCTGGCGGTCGGGGCCACCATGGAGGTGGGCGTCGCCGATCCGCGCCCCGACCCGGCCCGCGCCGCTCCGCTGCTGGCCGCCGGCGCGCGGCTCTTCCCCGACCTCGCCGAGGCCGCCTGCGAGCTGCAGGCCGGGGTTCGCGCCGCCACTCCCGACGGCCTGCCGCTGGTGGGCTTCAGCCGCACGCCCGGCGTGATCCTGGCCGCCGGCGCACGACGCAACGGCTGGCTGCTGGCGCCCCTGGCCGCCCGGGTGGTGGCGGCCCTGGCGACCGGCCGCGAGCCCGGGCGCTGGGCCGGGCGGCTGGATCCGGTGCGGTTCGGGGGTTAGCGCCGCGTTAACCATAAGCGCCGAGGAATCCCCCATGGCCATCGAGGGAATCCGCGGCGTAGTCGAGTCGGCGATCCAGCGCGCCGCCAAGGCCACCGGCGTGGATTTCGGCTTCCTGATGAAGACCGCTGGGCGCGAGAGCGGGATGAATCCGCAGGCCCGCGCCGGGACCTCCTCGGCCGCCGGGCTCTTCCAGTTCGTCGAGCAGACCTGGCTCGCCACCCTCAAGCAGCACGGCGCCAAGCACGGCTACGCCCGCTATGCCGAGCTGATCGCCCGCGGCGCCGACGGCCGCTGGCGTGTGGACGGCGCCGAGGCGCGCAAGGCGGTGATGGACCTGCGGCTCGACCCGCACGCCGCCTCGTTGATGGCCGGCGAGCTGGCCTCGGACCACGCCGCCTACCTCAAGGGCCGGGTGGGGCGCGACCCGACGCCGGGCGAGCTCTACGCCGCCCACTTCCTGGGCCCGCAGGGCTCGGCGCGGCTGATCGAGGCGGTGGAGAGCACGCCGGGCGCCGTCGCCGCCCACCTGTTCCCCGATGCGGCGCGCGCCAACAAGGCGATCTTCTACCACGAGGGCCGGCCGGCCTCGGTGGCCCAAGTCTACGCCGACCTCTCGAAGGCGGCGGGAACCGGCGGGACCGTCGCGCCGGAAACCGCGCCCGCCGCGGACGACGGCGGCTTCGTCGATTACGCCCAGGCCCGCCGCAGCGACCGGGCGCGCGAGCAGGAAGCCTTGGTCGCCATGATCCTACGCGGCTCCCAGCCGGCCGACGAGGCCGGGGTCGGCTCCCGCCTGGCGGGCTCGCTCTTCACCAGCGAGATGCTTAAGATGCTGGCCGACGCCCGCAGCGAGAGCTGAGCGAAAATCAACGCTCTCCACCGTTTTCAGCCAGCAGTCCTAGAAGCTAACAGAAACCCCCACGCTCCCCAGGTTCTCGCGAACCTTGTCGCCGAACAGTCCCTGGTAGGTCAACCGGCCCCGGAAGCCGCCGCCCAGGTTGGCGTCCAGGCCCAGCGTGGCCTCGCCCCAGTTCCGCGACGGCCGCCAGCCGGGCATGTCGAACGCCCCGTTCATGGTCGTGAGCCCCGCGGTGACCGAGGTCGGGTCGGCCTGGAAGTCGTGGCCCCAGGCGACGGTCGCGACCGGCTGGAGGGCGATTCCGCCCACGTGCGCCTGGCCTTTCAGGCTCCAGCCGAGGCGGGCGACCGGCGCCTCGCGGTCCTGCGGGGCGAACCACATGGCGCTGGAATCGCCGCCGGTCTCGGCGAAGCTTT
The DNA here is from genome assembly GCA_966434565.1 of uncultured Phenylobacterium sp. Taxonomy (GTDB): domain Bacteria; phylum Pseudomonadota; class Alphaproteobacteria; order Caulobacterales; family Caulobacteraceae; genus Phenylobacterium. The sequence continues at coordinate 5,537 of CBJNAS010000142.1, read as the reverse complement.
TCACGTGCGCGCGGTCGTAGGCGAAGGCGGCGAACGGGCCCGTGGCGAGGCCGCCCCTGCGGAACCAGCGGCCGGCGGCGAGCTCGGCGGTGACCCCGTGGCCGCGGCTGCTGGACCGCTCGGTCCTGAGCTCGGCGCCGATCGGGACGCTGCGGGCGATGTCGTCGTAGTCGGTGCGGCCCAGGCCGGCCTGCAGGCTCGCCCAGGCGCCCGACGACCAGCTCATCTGGGCGAACGCCGAGACCGCGAGCTGGCGCGCCGTGAAGCCGCCGCCGCCGCCGGACAGCGCGACGCGGCTGCGTCCGGCGCTGAGCGCGCCGCCCGCCGCCAGGCCACCGCCGGAGCGCCAGACGCCGCCGACGGTAAGCCCCTCGTCGTCGCCGGCGCTTCCCGGCGCGAAGGCGTCGTCGCCCAGGCGCCGGCGGCCGGCCCGGGCGACGGCGAACAGAGAGAAGCCCGCCGGCGCCTCGCGCGCCAATTCCTCGCCTACCGCGGCGCGGTGGTCGCGTGACAGCGCCAGCGTGGCCTCCGGCAGCAGCGACATCCGGCCGGGGGCCTCGAGCTCGCTGATCACCAGCTCGGCGACAGCCTGGTGCGCGGCCGTGGTCGGGTGCACGGAGTCGGCGAAGACGAAGGCTGAAGGCGCGTCCGGCTGGACCAGGGTCTGGGGCGTGCAGAGGATGGAGGTGGACGTCGTGCAGGCGGGCGTGGCGGCGTTCGCGAAACCGAAAGCGCTGGGATCGGCGACCGCCTCGTGCAGCAGCAGGAAGATGTTCACCGGCACGACTCCGCGGCGGCCGGCGAGCTCGCCATTCAGCACCGCGTCATAGGTCCGGGAGAGCGCGGTGTCCGGCGCCACGGCGCCCGGCGTGATGCCGATGTCCGGCACGTTGAAGACGATCAGGCGGCGCACGCCAGCGGCCTGCAGCTGGTCGATTAGCCGCCCTTCCAGCCGCGCCGCGGCGGTGATCTGGGCGCTCTGCTGGTCGAGCGGCGCGCCTGAACCGTCGATCGCCAGGATGTCGTTGGCGCCGGCCCAGATCGCGAACAGCGCATGCGGGTCGGCCTGCGGATGGGCGGCCAGATAGCCCTGCGCCTGGGCCGCGATCGTGGGGACCGGGAAGACGTTCTGGATGACGCCGGCGCCGCCATAGGCGTAGTCGCTCCCGCCCAGCACCGAGGGCGCCAGCGTCAGGCCGTAGCGCTGGGCCACGTCCTCGACGGCGACCTGCCCCGGGTTGGTGGTGAAGCGCATGCGCGGCAGGCCGAGGCTGAGCGAGAGGTTGCCGTTGTCGCTGAGGCTGTCGCCGAACACGACCATGGAGTCGAAAGGCGCGGGCTGGGCGGCCGCGGCGCCGGCCGCCAGTCCTAGGATTGTCGTGAGCAAAGCCGCGCGTCGCATCATCTTGCCGCAACCCGGAGTGGTCATGGGCCCTGGGTAGCGCGCGGCCGGGCCGGGCGCCACAGCATTCGGAGCTCCGCAGCTTCTCCACAGCTTAGCCATGCAACGCCTCCTTAAGCATGATGCCGCAAGCTCGACTCGTGGGATTCCGGTCCCGCAGGGGAGCATTCGGGGCCATGGCGACCACGCGCTCGGCGCTGACGGACGACGACATCCGCACGCTCGTGAAGGGGGCGACGCCGGACGAACGCGCCGCGGCCGCCCACAAGCTGTGTCGCACAATCGACAAGACGAAGCTCTCGGACGAGGACCACGAGACCGCCGGCGAGATCCTGCGCATCATGGCCCGCGACGCGGCCGAGCTCGTGCGCCGCTCCGTGGCGGTCACCCTGAAGAAGTCGCCGCTGCTGCCACGGGACGTCGCGCTGCGCCTGGCGGCCGACGTGGAGAGCGTCGCCCTTCCGGTGATCAGCTTCTCCCCGGCCTTCACCGACGAAGACCTGGTGGAGATCGTCCGCCTCGGCGGGCCGGTGCGGCAGATGGCGATCGCCCGGCGCCCCCGGCTGTCGCCGCAGGTCGCCGACGTGCTGGCCGAGACGGGCAACGAACGCGCGGTCGTCACCGCCTGCGCCAACGACGAGATCCACTTCTCCGAGGGCGGGCTGAAGACGGTGATCGAGCGCTTCGAGGCCTCGGAGCGCGTGCTGGCCGCGGTGGCCTTCCGCCAGGTGCTGCCGCTGTCGGTGACCGAGCGGCTGATCGACATGGTCAGCGACCAGGTGCGCGAGCACCTGATTACCCGCCATGCGCTCTCGCCGGAGACGGCGCTGCAGTTCGCGCGCGACAGCGCCGAGCGGGCGAGCGTCGACCTGGTCGACCAGGCCGGCCGCACGGCGGACATGAAGAGCTTCGTGGCCCACCTCAAGGCCAACGAGCGGCTCACCGCCTCCCTGCTGCTGCGCGGCCTGGCGCACGGGCACATGACCTTTTTCGAATGGGGCGTGGCGGAGCTGGCCGGCGTGCCGCATCACCGCACCTGGCTGATGATCCACGACGCCGGCCCGCTGGGGCTGAGGGCCATCTACGAGCGCGCCGGACTGCCGGCCCGGCTCTATCCGGCCTTCCGCGCAGGCGTTGACACCTACCACTCCCTTGAGTTCGACGGCGGCGCCCACGACAAGGCGCGGTTCCAGGAGAAGATGCTGCAGCGCTTCCTCACCCAGCCGACACCGGCCGCGCGCGAGGACATCGACTACCTCGTCGAGAAGTTGGACGCCCTGGCGGAGGATCTCGGCGCGACCGCCGCCGCCCGGCGGGCGTGACGGCGCTTAGAGCTTGTTGATCTGAAGCGGGATCGCCTCCTCTGCCGCTCGTCCCGGCGGAAAGCCGGGACCGCCGTACGCAGCTCGGCGACAGAGACGGCCTACGCCGCCATCGCTGCGGCGACCCGGGCCTCCAGCCCTTCAACCAGCGTCTTGCCGACCGGATGGTCCGCGGTCGTCATCTCGTCTCGCACCGCGGCGCGGATCGCGTCCAGGTGGGCGTCGATGAGTTCCAACGCCGCGCGGGCGCGCTTGCCGGCGTCGTCGGTCAGCAGGCAGAGCGAGGCGGCGATGCGGGTGATCAGCGGGTAGCCGTAGGTGGTCCCCAGGCCCTTGAGGTCGTGGGCGCGCATGTAGAGGGCCAGCATGGCTTCGGGCGTCTGGCCATCGACGCGGACCCCCTCGCGCGCGTTTTCGAGCTTGGCGATCTCGTCCCGGAGCCATTGCGCGAAGTTGCCCGACAGGCTCTTCAGCGCCGCTTCGGCGCGGGCGATCGCCGCTGGATCGAGGGCGCCGAGGCGGCCGCCGCCGCCCAGCTTCAGTCGTGGGGTCCCCCCCTGGACCGTCTGACCGCTGTTCTGCTCGCTCACGAAGTGGCCTCCTGCCGCTCGCGCCGCAGACTACGACCAAGCCGTTAACAAGCAGTGCAACCTGAGCTTACAGTACTTAGGTTGCGAACTGCTCCGCCAGGACCCGCTCTTCCAGACTGCGGCCTGCGTCGAACAGCATCGTCAGCGCCAGATCGCGGTCCTCGGAGACATGCACCTCGAGCACGTCGCGGACCTCGAAATTGTCCGCCACGGCGCTCACCGGCCGCTTGTCGGCCTCGAGGATCTCGAACTTCACTTTGGCGGTGTGCCGAAGCAGGGCGCCGCGCCAGCGGCGCGGACGGAAGGCGCTGATCGGCGTCAGCGCGAGCGCTTGCGCGTCCAGCGGGATGATCGGGCCGTGCGCGGAAAGATTGTAGGCCGTGGAGCCCGCCGGGGTGGAGACCAGCGCCCCGTCGCAGGACAGCTCCGCCAGGCGCACCTTGCCATCGATGGAGATCCGCAGCTTGGCGGTCTGCCGCGTCTGGCGCAGCAGGGAGACCTCGTTGAAGGCGAGCGCGCGGCGCACCCCGCCCTGGGCGTCGGCCGCCACCATGCGCAGCGGGTGGACCACGGCGCGCTCGGCGGCGTTGATCCGCTCCAGCAGGCCGTCCTCGCTGTACTCGTTCATCAGGAAGCCCAGCGTGCCCCAGTTCATGCCGTAGATCGGCCGCCGGCCCTCGATCTGGTTGTGCAGGGTCTCCAGCATGAAGCCGTCGCCGCCGAGGGCCACGATGACCTCGGCTTCCTCGATCGCGACCCCGCTGTAGCGGGTGGCGAGCTTGTCGCGCGCCTCCTGCGCCTCGGCGCGCTCGCTGGCGACGAAGGCGAGGCGGGTGACGAAGGGTACGGCTCTGAACATCAGGCGCGTCACAAGTCGGCAAGCCGACGCGGTTGTCAAACCCGGGATGGTCCGGCTGGTGGTTTCGCCGGCGCGCTCGCGCCGCATTGACCGGGGCGCCGCCGTGGCTAGGTTCCGGTCTTTGAACTGGGCGGAAGGCCTCCGGTGCTCGACAACCTGCAAACCGCGGTCGCGGCGGCCGCCGCCGGCCTCGCCCGGAGGCCCGAGCTGTCGATCGTCGTGCCGACCTACAATGAGCGCGCCAACGTGCGGCCGCTGGCCGCCGCCATCGGCGCGGCGATGGGCGCGGTGCGCTGGGAGCTGATCTTCGTCGACGACGACAGCCCCGACGGCACCAGCGGCGAGGCCGCGGCCCTGGCCGCGGAAGGCGCGCCGGTGCGCTGCATCCGCCGGGTCGGCCGCCGGGGGCTCTCCTCGGCGGTGGTCGAAGGGGTGATGAGCGCCGCGGCCTCGGTGGTCGCGGTGATGGACGGCGACCTGCAGCACGACGAGACCCTGCTGCCGAAGATGCTGGAGACGCTGAGGACCACCGACGCGGACCTGGTGGTGGGCTCGCGCCATGTCGAGGGCGGGGGCCTGGGTGACTGGAGCGCCTCGCGCCGGCGGATGAGCGCGCTCGCCACCTGGTGCTCGCGCGTGCTGATCGGTGAGGCGGTCAGCGACCCGATGAGCGGCTTCTTCATGACCCGCCGCGCGGTGTTCGACGCGGCGATCTATGACCTCTCCCAGCAGGGATACAAGATCCTGCTCGACCTGCTCACTTCCTCGCCGCGGCCGTTGAAAGTGGCGGAGCTGCCCTACGTGTTCCGCGACCGTCGCGCCGGCGAGAGCAAGGTCGAGGCGATGATCATCCTGGAATACGCCTTCCTGCTCATCGAGAAGCTGTCGCGGGGCTTGATTCCGCCGAAGTTCGTGCTGTTCGCCAGTGTGGGCGTGCTGGGCCTGGTGGTGCACCTCTCGGCGCTGCAGGCGATGAAGCTCGCAGGCCTGCACTTCCTGCCCTCGCAGACGATCGCAACGCTCGTCGCCATGACCTTCAACTATGCGGTGAACAACCAGATCACCTACCGCGCCGAGCGGCTGAAGGGCCTGCGCTTCGCGGTGGGTTACCTGATCTTCTGCGCCGTCTGCAGCCTGGGCGCGCTGGCCAACATCAGCGTGGCCAACCTGGCGCTGGGGGAGCTGGGCAGCTGGCCGCTGGCGGGACTGGCCGGCGCCCTGATGAGCTCGGTTTTCAACTTCGGCGTCGCCACCCGCTTCGTCTGGGGCGCGCGGCGACGTCGCCAGGGGGCGGTGACGGCGGGGGGTTCGCGCGCCGCGGCGCGGACGCGCGGCGGGGTGACCAGGAGGGGCTCGGCGAGGCC
>CBJNAS010000141.1:0-7638 GCA_966434565.1 uncultured Phenylobacterium sp. | reverse complement strand
CTCTCCGTCACCACATCGTTGTGCGCGCCGAACTCGCGCGGGTCGCGCGCATCGTAAGGGACGGCGACCCCGTAAAGCCGGATGAGCCCATAGGGCTCGGGCTTCAGCGCCTCGGTAGGCTTGAACCCCCAGAGCTCGAACCCCTTGGCCGCGTATTCCTCGTAGCCGAGGCGGCCCTCCTGCAGGTAGTCGACGCCGTCCTTGCCGGGGTTCGCGCCGTAGAGCTCGCCGTTGCGCACCAGGTCGCCCAGGTTCCAGCTGGCAGGCGCGGCGTCGGCCTTGGCCCGCAGCGCCGGATAGCGCTCGCCCACGATCTTCAGCCAGATCAGCAGGCGTCCGATGTCGATCGCCGACGTCCCGATCTCTCCAGGATCGTTCGCGTAGGTCGAGGGAACCGCGGTCCTGGTGTTGTAGACCTTGTTGGGATGCTTGCCTCGAAACAGCCTCAGCCGGCCGAGCGTCGTCAGGATGGCGTCCAGCCGCGACTGGGCCTCTGCGCGATCGATCACCCCGAGCTCGCCGGCGCAGACGATGCCGGCGATGGCCGAGGCGGTGTCCCACAGCGTCGCCGACGGATAGTCGTCGACCGAGTTCACCAGGCCCGTCGACGGCTGGGTGTTGTTGACGAAGTAGCGCCAGGCGATCCGCGCCATGTCGAGCTCCTCCGGGGTCAGCGGCCCGGCGCGTCCGGGGTGCGCCGCGCCGTTCGGCGGCGAGACGAAGACGCCCGGCGTGATCGGATCGACGGCGAGATCGGGCTCCGCGGGCGCCGGTGCGGCCTGCGCCTGCAGCACGAGGCAGAGGGCCAGCGCCAGTCCCAGGGCTTTCGACATCATGGTGCGAGGGTCCCCGACCTTTCGCCGCCGAAGCCGCGGACGGTTCGGCGCTGCGAATGGTCTAATTTCAAAGCTGCATGGGGGTGAAGCATGGGGCCGAAGACGCGATAGTGCAGGGCTTCGAGCACGACGGCGTTGGTGTTGGCGCTGAGCACGGCGTCGGGCGCCTTGGAGGCCTCGTAGCGGCCGGCCTGCCAGCCTTGTCCCTCGATCCCGAGCGGGTCGACCGCGGCGACCAGCCGGTCGCCGTAGGACGTGCCGAACAGGCTGCGCCAGCCGAACGCCGCCTTGGTGCTGAGAATCCGGTATGAGGCGGCGTCCTGGCCCGCCGGGGTCTGCACGGACCACGGCGTCCCGTCGGCCAGCACGCTGCTGTAGATGAACCGCGGATCGCGATCGAGCTGGTCCTCCGAGACGGCGGTCAGCACGCCGGTCCGGGCCGCGCGCGCCGCCTGCGCCTGGTAGACCCGCCAGGCCAGCTCGCGCATCGGTCCGTTCAGGCCGAATTCCAGGCCATAGAGGATGTAGGGCTCGGAGGTGGCGTAGTCGTGGGCCTGCGCTCGCGTGTCGTGGGGCACGTCGACGCCCTCGACCTGGATCCAGGCCACGTTCGGCGCAACCTGCTGCGCCTGGCTCACGGGCAGCCCCAGGAGCGCCAGCGACGCCGCGCCGTACTGCTCATAGCCCAGGCGGCCCTCCTGCGCCGTGGCGAAGGCCCCTCCCGCGGCGTTTCCGCCGAAAAGTTGGCCGTCGTGCGCCAGGGCCGACATCCGCCAGCGGGCGATCACCTTGCGCGCCGCCTCGGCGTGGCGCGGATAGGACCACGCCAGGATCGCCAATGGCGCCGCCATGCGCGCGACGTCGAGCGACGACCAGCCGACGCCCTGGGGCGCGGGACGGAGCGTGTAGTCCACCGGGGTGAGGGAGCGGATGTCGTAGGACTTGTTGGGCACGCCGGGCCCGATCAGGGGCAGGCGCTGCAACGCCTCCAGCGCGGCGGCGGCGCGGCGATCGAACTCGGCCCGGTCGATCACCTCCAGCCGCTCGGCGGCGATCAGCGCCAGCAGATAGGAGCCGCTGTCCCAGAGTGTCGCCGCGGGGTAGGCCGCCACCGAGTCGGCCAGTCCGCTCGGCCGGGTGTTGGCGGCGAAGTAGGACCAGGCGATCTGCGCCGCCCGCCGGTCCGCCGGGGTCAGCGTCTGGACGGGAGGGGGCGTGGGGATGTCGGCGCTGGCCGGGAAGGGCGGCGGCTGGGCGGTCTGCGTGGCGGCGGCCTTCGGCGGCGCGTTCGCGTCGAGCAGCAGCGCCAGGCCGGTCGCCAGCGAAAGCCCGACGATGATCGCGATATGGCTGCGGGCGCGCAGCAGGCCCTCGCGGAACGACGACATCAGGCTTCCTCCAGTTCCGCCGGGGGGCGCCAGAAGGCGGCCTGGACCATGATCGACACGGCGGCGACGTTGTTGAGGCTCCAGAACCCGTTCGCGACCAGGCCGCCCCAGGTGTAGGCCGGCGATCCGAGGGCGGCGCGCACGACGGCGTAGGCGAGCCCAGCCAGGGTCAGGACAAGGACGGCCAGCTGGGGCCAGACCAGGTGCAGGAAGTTGCCGCTCTGGCGTTGCTTGGGCGTGACCGGGAACTTGATCTGCCGGCCGCGCAGGACGGTCCAGATCGCCTGCAGCGAGATCGGGAAGGAGGCGAGGTAGGAGACCTTGCCCTTGTAGCCGGAGACGCCCCAGGTCCCGATCATGAAGGCCAGCTCGTTGGCGATCAGGAACGGCAGCGCGTGGGCGTAGAAGACGGTCGTGTAGGCCGCCACCGGCGAGACACCGGTCAGGAAATAGACGATCGGGGCGATCAGGAAGACCGTGTTCCAGAGTGCGCCCAGGTAGGACCAGAAGGTCGCCGCATACATCAGCCGCTGGGGAACGGACAATCCGCGGCCGAATATCGGATTGTCGTGGACCATGATGTCCAGGCTGCCGCCGGCGTATTTGAAACGCTGGATCGTCCAGGACAGGAGGTCCTGGGGCGACAGCATCCTGGACTCGACGTCCGGGTGGAGGACCGACTTCCAGCGGCGCTCGCGGTCGCGGTGCAGCACGATGGAGGTGAAGATGTCTTCGGACACGTGGAACTTGTAGGGGGTGAGCTCCAGTTCCCGCGCCGCGTCCCACCGCATCAGCGCGTCCACCTTGGGATCGAGCCTGCGCTCGCCGGTGATGCGCAGCATCTCCCGCCGCTTGCGTCCGACCGACCGGTCGATCGTCTCCGCATAGGCGCGGACCGCCGCATACATCACGGCTTCGCGCCGATGGATCGAAGAGGCGCCGCAGCAGAACGCCGCGTTCGCCCAGTTTCGCCGGCGCTGGATGATGTCGAAGAAGATCTTCGGATCATTGGCGAAAGGGTCCTCCCCCACCCGCACGGGCCCGGCGAGGCGCTGCGCCAGGCGGCCGACCGCGCGGCCCAGGCGGCCCGCCCGCGCGCCCAGCCAGTCGGGGAGCGGCGCGCCCTCCGGCACGTCGTAAAACCAATGCGGCGTCTGCACGAAAGCTACGTCGGGATCTCGGAAGTATCCCAGCGTATGTTCGAGAATGGTCGGAAATATCCGAGTGTCCGCGTCGCAGATGACGATGAAGTCCCCGGATGTCTGCTCCATCGCATTGCGCAGATTTCCGGCCTTGAAGCCGACGTTGTCATTCCGCGTTATATAGTTGACACCTTCCTCCTCGGCGATCCGGCGCATGGTCTCGCGGCGGCCGTCGTCGAGGACATGGACCTTGACGTCGATCGGATGCGGATAGCGCCACGCCAGCGCGTCGCGGATGCTGAGGCGGACCAGCTCTTCCTCTTCGTTGTAGGTGGCGATGAAGATGTCGATAGTGATCGGCCGGTGCGACCCCGCCGAGGGCTCGCGTTCGCAATCGGCCAGCGCCTCGGGCGGCGGCGCGCGCGGCGGGTCAGAGGTCTTCCATAGGTTGATCGTGAACAGCGCCAGGCCGACGTAGGCCAGCGTCTCGGCGCAGACCAGCGGCACGGCGAACCACAGCGCGTCCGGGTTCAGCGACTGACTCCAGCGCCACGCGATATAACGCGCGCCCAACGCCAGGTTGAGTGTTGCGAAAACCTGCCAAAGCCACTCTCTTGCCGTGGAGGCGGCCAGCGGCGGCGGCGGTCGGCGCTGCTCGAAGGAACGGAAGTAGAAGTCGGTCATGGGGCGGTTTCTTGGATTGACTGGGGCGGTCCTATGCGCGGGCCTGTTCGTCGCGGACCGGGCCGGTGCTGCGGAAGGTCCGACTCCGCCGCCTGCAGAGCCCTGGCGGGCCCCGGCCGAAGCGCCGTCGCCGCTCCAAGACGTCCTGCGCCACCTGACGGTGGGACTGGCCTACGATCAGCCGCTCGATCCCCAGGGCGGCCCGACCGAAGCGGGAAGGATTCGCGGCCGTAGCGCGGATATCGCCCTGACCCTGCGCTACGAGCCGGCCGAGGGCTGGTTCGCCACCATCACCGGTTACCACTACCTGGACGCCTCGCGGCGGCGCAGCTGGAATGGGGACTACAGCTACGCCTTCGGCTACGACGACTGGCGTCCCAAGACGTTCAGCCTCGTCTACTCCAACTACGGCGCGAACCGGTTCACGCCGGACCTCGGTCAGCCGGCCACCGACTTCATGCGGGGCACGATCTCGGGCAGCTACAAGTTCAACCTGCCGGGCCGGATCGCCGAGCCCTTCCTGATCGATCGAACCCAGACGATCGGCTGCCGGGTCGGCTACAACATCACCCCGCGCTACACCCGGGTCGACGGCTCCACGGGATCGCAGAAGCACAGCGTCAGCTTCGGCTGCCGCACGCCGATCTGGCGGCGCCTGTTCGTCGACTGGACGCTCTACGACTACGTCCGCGGCCAGCAGCAGCCCTGGGATCCGGACATCACCTACAGCTTCGGCTGGTTCGACTGGCGCAGCCATCACCTGTCGCTGCAGTACAGCAACTATGCCGGCAACCGCCTTCCCGGCCGCGGCGGGCCGCCCAACACCGGCGGCTTCAAGGCCGGAGTCGTGACGCTCAGCTGGGCGCAGAGCTTCTGACCCTGAGCCTGGCGGGCGGCGGCTCATGACCCGGCGGCCACCTGGGTGGGACGGTGCAGCGCAGGGAGGAGGCACTTGGGATCGTCCGCCGCCCCAGGGCGGCTGGGCGGGGCCGGAACCTGCAGCTCGCGTCCGCTCAGAATCCGGCCGCCGTTGCGGTAGAGCAGGGCCTCGAGCACCGCCGCGTTGGTGGCCGAGGTCCGGGCGACCTCGTGGCCGCCGGTCAGCTCATAGCGGCCTTCGTACCAGCCGAGGTCCGCATCGTAGAGGCGGCGCACCTGGTCGGCGGCCCGGTGCGTGTAGGCGGACGGCCAGAGCAGTTCGCTGAGCAGGGAGGCGCGGGTGGAGACGAGCGCCAGGTCGGCGTGGACTGCGCCGCCGCGATCGGTCGTGCTCCATGGATAGCCGGCGCTGATCACGGTATCGACGACCTCATAGGGGGCGGTGGTGCGCCGGAAGTCGCTGCGGGCGGTCAGCACCCCGGTCTCGGCGCTGCGCCGGCGCTGGGCCTCCAGCGCGGCCCTGGCGCGCTCCGCCTCCAGGCTCAGCGGCTGGCCGTCGGGCGCCTTGAAGCCCGTCTCGACGCCTAGCAGGGCGTAGGGCGTGATGAACAGCGGCTCATCGTGGTTCGGGTCTAGCGGAATGGAGAAGCTGATCCCGAAGGTGGTCAGGCTGGCGTCGTCCGCGGCGGCCGCGCGGGACGGCGCGCGCACGCCCCACAGCCGAAATGCCTGGGCGGCGTAGTCGTAATAGCCGGAGCCGAAATCCGGCTGGGTGACGAAGCCGCCGCCCTCGCGCGTGCTGCGCAACAAGACCCCGGTCGCATCGCGCGCGGCGCAGGCGTTCCAGCGGCTCAGCGCGTTGCCGACATAGATGCGGTAGCCGGGGTAGGCCTCCACCAGCGCCGCCAGCCCGCCGAGCAGGCGGCCGAGCTCGACCGCGGAATAGCCGGGATCGGTCACGTCGGACGGGAAGGTGAGGAACTGGCCGGTCCGCCCGTCGTAGACGCGCGCAGGCAGGCCGCCCCGCGACAGGTCCATGCTGCTGAGGAACTGGACGACGCCGCTGACGGCCGCGTCGAACTCCTGCTGCTCGATGACGCCCAGCCGTCGCGCGGCGACCGCGGCGAACAGGGTGTCGCCCATCGAGGAGGGCGTGCTGAAGCCGCCACCCGCCACGGCCTCCACCAGGCCCACGCCGCCCACCCGTCCATTGCGGAAGTAGCGCCAGGCCGCCAGCGCCTCGCGGTCCTGGGCCGGGCTGAGCGGGCGCACGCCCGTGACCACCTGCTCCGCACGGCGCTCGACGGTGCCGCAGCTCCCGAGCAGCGCCAGGCAGGCGGCGAGCGCGCCCGCCAACAGGGGCGCAGGCCTCGCCCGCGCGCCGATCCGCCTTCCGAGCCCAAGTCTGCGCAAGGTCCGCCCTCTGCCCGCGGGTCTGCAACGGTCCCGCTTGCGGACGAAACGCCGCGCCCGCGGGAAACGTTCTCAATTACTATCATTAGGCGAGTGCGGAGACGGCGCAAGGACGCCGGCGTCCGGAAATCAATCGATCGCTCGATGTCGATCGCAACCTCAGTCGCTTCGCGACAGCTCCCCGCTTTGCGGTGAGCTCTTGGCGCTCAGATCCTCCAACGCGGAGCAGGGGAGGTGGATCGCGCCGTCGGCGCTAGACGGAGGGAGCGTTCAGCGCCGAGCTTGGCCCATCAGACGAGCGCGTTGCGGGCCACCAGCTCGCGGTACCAATGGGCGCTCAGCTTCGGCGTCCGGGCCCTGGTCTCGAAGTCGACGTAGTGGATGCCGAAACGCTTCGAGTAGCCGTCGGCCCATTCGAAGTTGTCCATCAGGCTCCAGAGGAAGTAGCCGCTCACCGGCGCCCCCTCGCTCACCGCCCGATGCAACTGGCCGATGTAGTTACGCAGATAGACGATGCGGTCGGCGTCATCGACCTTGCCGCCCACCGCCGGATCATCCGCCGAGCAGCCGTTTTCGCTGATGTAGATCGCGGAGGGCGACCAGAGCTCGTTGATGAGCCGCACGCCCCAGTAGGCGGCCTCCGGCACAATGTAGAGCCAGGGGGAGGCCGCGCGCGGCGAACTGGCCAGATGCGGCAGCACGACGTAGCCGCGGGGACCGGCGTCGGCCCTGACGACGTTGGCCGTGTAGATGTTCAGGCCGACGAAATCGACCGGACTGCCGATCGCCTGCATGTCGCCGGGCTGCGCCTTGGGCGCCGCGGCGCCGGCCTCGGCCAGGTATGGGTCGATGTAGCGCCCCTCCAGAATCGCCGTGAGGAAGGGCGCATTGTCCTCACGGGTCGCGCGGCGCGCAGCCGCCACATGCTCCGGCGTCTCGATGGCGGGTACAAAGATGTTGGGGTTGTCGGCCAAGCCGACCTGGACCGGCCGGCGCGCATGGCTGCGGATGGCCTGCACGCCCAGGCCGTGGGCGAGCACGCCGTGGTGACGGACCTGATTGGCCTCGGCGTCGCCCAGCCGCAGCCCGGGCGCATGGATGCCGGCCTTGTGCCCGAGGTCCGTGAAGCAGCGGATCTCGTTGGTGGTCATGAACTGGCCGACCCGATCCGACAGCCGCTCGGCCATGTAGCCGGCGTAGTCGGCGAAGGCGTAGGCGGTGTCGCGAGAGCGCCAGCCGCCCGGCAGGGCCTGCGGCAGGTCCCAGTGGAACAGGGTTACGAAGGGCTCGATCTGG
>CBJNAS010000140.1:0-7676 GCA_966434565.1 uncultured Phenylobacterium sp. | reverse complement strand
TCCACCGCGCAGCGGGGGAGCTGTCGCCGAAGGCGACTGAGGGGGCGTTCAGGCCGTAGCGCGAGCGAAGCGAGAGAGGGAGAGGCGGGAATTCAGGCCGCGGCTTCGCGCTGGGCGCCGGTCTGGATCAGGCGCTGCTCCTCGCCGCAGAGCCGCACGGCGGTCAGTACGCCGGTGGCGTAGGCGCCGGTGTCGAGGCCGAGGCGGTGAGGGAGCAGCTCCGCCGTCTCGCGCGGCGTGTGGCCGTGGACGATCACTTTCTCGAACGGTCCGCGGTCGTTGAGGAACTCCTGGCGGATCCATAGCAGGTCCTGCTCAACCTGGTCGGCCAGGGGAACGCCGGGACGCACGCCGGCGTGGACGAAGGCGTAGTCGCCCACCACGCGCACCAGCTCGAGCTCTTCGTAGAAACGGCGGTGGCGTTCGGGCAGGACGGCGGCGAACAGGTCCCGCGCCTCCGCCCAGGCCTCCAGGTCGGTGCGGGAGGCCGGCGGCTGGACGCCGTAGGACGCCAGCGTCGCCCCCGCGCCGAAGTCGAGCCAGGCCGGCCCGACGCCCGAGTCCTCCAGGAACTGCAGCAGGGCGTGCTCGTGATTGCCCTTCAGCAGCGCCACCTCGATCTCCGGCCGCGCCTGCAGCTCCAGCAGGACGTCGACGACTTCCCGGCTCTCCGGCCCGCGATCGACGTAGTCGCCGAGGAACACCAGAAGCGGTTTTTCCCGCACCCGCGCCGCGCCGGCGTCGATGATGATGGCGTGCACCAGCTGGCGCAGGAGATCGAGCCGGCCGTGCACGTCGCCCACGGCATAGACCAGCCGCCCGCCGGTGCTCGGCGGCGGGGGAGGCGGTTCACGCTCGGGTTTGCGTCCGAAGAGGCGGGTCAGCACGGGCAAGGCCTGCGGTTACACGCCCGTAAATAGGGCACAGGTCCTTGACCGACAATGAAGGCAAGCGTGTGTCGGCTCAGGCGGCGCGCGTCGCAGGCCGGGCGCCCGAGGGCTGGGCGCCCGAAGGCTGAACGGCGCCCGTTCCGATGCGGAAATGCGCCATCAGCTCGGTGAGGCGGCGCATTTCCGACTTCAGCGTGTGGCTGGCCGCGGTGGCCTGCTCGACCATGGCGGCGTTCTGCTGGGTCACCTGGTCCATCTCGCCCACCGCCGTGTTGACCTCGGCGAGCCCGCGGGCCTGCTCGGCCGAAGAGGCGGCGATGCCGCCCACCAGGGTGTCGATCTCCATCACGCGCTCGGCGATGCGCTGCAGCGCCTGGCCGGTCTCGCCGACCAGGCTGACGCCCGAGGCCACATGGGTGGAGCTGGCGTCGATCAGGCCCTTGATCTCCTTGGCCGCGTCGGCCGAGCGCTGGGCCAGGGCGCGGACCTCGGAGGCGACGACGGCGAAGCCCTTGCCGGCCTCGCCGGCGCGGGCGGCCTCGACCCCGGCGTTGAGCGCCAGCAGGTTGGTCTGGAAGGCGATCTCGTCGATCACCCCGATGATCTGGCCGATCTGGCCGGAGGACTTCTCGATCTCGCCCATGGCCTGGACCGTCTGCTGCACCACGCCGCCGGAGCGATGCGCCTCGTCCTTGGCGCCGGCCACCACGTCTGCGGCCTGGCGCGCGCCCTGGGCGGCCTGCTTGACGCTGGCGGTGAGCTGTTCGAGCGCCGCGGCGGTCTCTTCCAGGCCTGCGGCCTGGCGCTCGGTGCGCCGCGACAGGTCGTCGGCGGCCTGGGTGATCTCGTCGGCGCTGGCGCGGATCTGGCCGGTGGCGTGGGAGACCGCCGAGAGGGTCTCCTGCAGGGTGGCGAGCGCGCTGTTGAACTCGCCCTTCAGGGTCTCGAACTCGGCGGCCACAGGGCCGTCCATGCGGGCGGTGAGGTCGCCCTGGGACATGCGGTCGATGGCGCGGGTGAGCGCGGCGAGCGCCTCGCGCTGGCGCGCCTCGGCGGCGGCGTGCTCGGCCTGCAGCCGCTCCCGCTCGGCCTCCTGCGCCTGCAGGTAGACGCCGATCGCCAAATCAATGTCGAGCAGCGCCGCCTTGACCACGGTTCCGGCCGCCGTGGCGAGCTTGTCGGCGCCGTCGCGGGACACGCCCAGCCCCTTTGGCCAGCTGGCCTTGACCGCCGTGGCCAGCAGCTGCTCGAGGACCAGGGCGTAGCCGGCGATATGCCACCGCGGCTCCAGGCCCACGCGGGCGTGCGCCTCGCCGATCCGGCGGACGTTCTGCGCATAGCCGTCGCCGTAGTCGCCGCGCAGGATCAGGCCCCAGAGCGCCTGCTGCGCCGACTTGTCGCGCTCGATGTGGGCCGGGTCGCGGAAGAGGCCGGCGATCTGCGGCGCGGAGCGGACCTTGTCGTAGAAGCCGTCGAGGGCGGGCCCCAATCCTTTCTCGAGCTCCGCCGCCAGACGGCCGAGCTCCGGGGCGCCCGCCCGCAGGCCCAGGAAATCAAGTCGCTCGTTCAGGCTCTGCCGCTCGTTCATCGCTGCTCCCCCAGTCCTGCCGATGAGGCGACGATGCGGTTAACGTCCGGTTGCCGCGCGGCTTTTTCCAAGTGGGCCGCGGCATCCGGTCACGCTCGCGGACGAAGCGATGCGCCAGCAAGGCGAGCGGCGCGCCGAGGCCTGCGACCCAGTGCAGCTTCGACACCCCGTCGCGCAGCTGGTCGTCGCCGGCGTAGTAGAGCAGCCAGCCGGAGGCGATCAGCAGCAGGGCGAGGCCGAACAGCACAGCCCCGCTCCAGCGCCGGCGCCCGGCGCGCCAGCCGTTCACCAGGTGCGCGGCCCAGACCACCCCCATCAGCCAGAGCGCCGCGAAGGCGAAGGCCCCGTGCGCCTTCAGCGCCCAGGGTTCCAGCGGATGGGCCTCCGGCCCGAACTGCCCGTCCCGCCGCAGGGCGTAGCGCAGCGCCAGCCAGCCCACGCCCGAGCCCCACAGCCCCAGCGCAATCCCGTAGACGGTCCAGCGGCGCGTGCGCGAGAACCTGATCGGACCCCAGACGCGGGGATTGTTGCGGCGGCTCATTCGGCGACTCCATAGCTGCGCCAGGCGCGCCCCGGTCCCAGCGCATAGGCCCGGGCGCCGAAGGCGGCGAGCACCGGGGCGGCCCGCGGCCCCTGGGCCAGCACTACCTTGGTGAGCCCGTCGGCCCAGACGCACTCGGGCGCCGCGACACAGGCGAAGCGGCCTTTCAACCGTCGGCGGGCGCGGCCGCCCAGGTGCAGGGCGATCGGCGGCTCGCCGGGATCGGGCGGCTCGAGAGCGCCGCTGCTGGCCACTGCGCCCTCGGCGATCTCCAGCACGGGATCGTCGGCCGCGCGCGTGCGGCGCGTGCGCAGCGCGACCGCCTCGGCCTCGCCGAACACCCGAAGGTCGCCGCCGGCGTTGACCACCCCGGACGTGGCGCCGGCGCGTTGCAGGGCATGGATCGCGCGGTCGACCTCGAAGCCCTTGGCGATACCGCAGAGGTCGAGCCTGAGCGGCCGCGTGAAGCTGACGGCGCAGCTCTCGGGATGCAGGCGCACGTCGCGCCACGAGGCCCGCGGGTCCGCCGCTGGCGCGCCCGCCACCTCCGGCAGCACGCCGGCCGCGACCAGGGCCGCGCCCAATGTCGGATCGAACACGCCGTCGCTGACGTCGGCGAGCCGCAGCGCCTTGTCGACGGTTTCGAAGGTCAGCGGATCGACTCGCACGGGATGAGCCGCGGCCTCGCGGTTGAGGCGCGACAGGTCGCTCGCCGGCTGCTGGAAGCTCATCAGCGCGTGCACCCGGCCGACCTGGGCGAAGGCCGCGGCGATGGCGGCGTGCGCCGCGGGCGCGGGCAGGCCGCCGACGCGCACGGCGACCGTCGTGCCCAGCAGCGGGCGCGCCCGCTCAAGCCTGGTGTGCTGGAGCTCAACCGGGGGCGAGGACGAGGGCATAGGTGGACAAGAGCCGGCGTACGCCGTCGGTGATGTGCTTGCTGGAGAGCGTCGCCCCGGAGATGTTCTTCACGTCGCCGCCGAGCTTCAGGGCCGCACCGTGGCGCTTGCCTGTGAACTGGGCGCGCCAGGCGGCATTGCGCACCTGATCGCCGTAGCTCTCGCGATAGTCGAGGATCTCGACGTCGCGGACCGCGCCCTGGGCGTCGAGGGCCAGCGCGAAGGTGATGAACTCGTGCTTGCCGACCACCTGGTCCAAGATGAACCAGCCGCCGTCGGAGGCGCGCCAAGCCTTCAGGTCCTTGCTCAGGACATTGACGCCGCTGTCCTTCTGGATCGCCTGGACCTGGGCCGGCGTGAGCGTGCGAAACGCCGGCTTCAGCGCCTGGCCGGGGAACATCAGCGCCTGGGCCTGGGCGGTGGAGAGATAGGTGACCGCCTGCGCCGCCACGGGGGTCAGCGCCAGCGCGGCGAGCGGGGCGAAGATCAGTTTCGACTTCATGGCAGCCCTAGCACGAACTCGACGAGGTCGCCCTTTCCCCGTCGAGGGGAAGGGCTTCGGTGGCTTGGCGCCCGCCTTGAAGGGGGTTCTTCAACATTAGAAGAAGGTCCCCACCTTCACGCGCAGGCGGTACTTCTCGAAGTCGTCGGCGTTGGTGATCCCGTCGACGATGAAGCCGGGCGCGGGGTTGGCGTAGTCCTTGGCCATGCCGAGCTGGGCCAGGAAGGTGGCGGTGGCGAAGAACCTGCGCCCGCCATAATGGATGTTCGGCCCGAGGTAATAGGCCATGTTGGTTCGCTTGCCCGGATCGAAAGGATTCAGGCCCGCCCACTCGCGCTCGTTCAGCGCCTCCAGGCCCACCGACCAGTTCTCGCGGAAGCGCCAGGAGGCGCCCACGCCGAAGTTGATGTCGGTTTCCTTGTCCCAGTGGGTGCGCGCCTCCTCGCTGCCGGGATCGGCCTCGGGGTCGGGCAGCAGCCGGCGCCATTCCTGGCCCCAGGTGACGTTGCCGGCGAGCACCACGCGGTCGTCGTGGAAGTTCTTCTGCAGCAGCAGGCGGTATTCCATCTCACGCGTGCGCGGGCCGAGCGTGGGCTCGATATAGACGGCGACGCCCACCGGCTTGGTGTAGGGGCTGGCGAGACGCCAGATCAGCTCGCCAGAGATCCCCTCGAAGCGGCCGCGGTTCAGCCGCTTGTCCGGCGCGACGGAGTAGTCCGCGTAAACCTCCGGCGGGGCGGTCTCCCGCTCCGGCGTGTTGTGGAATACGTCGGCCCAGTCGTAGTTGAGGTAGGCCGAGGCCTGCAGGTTGTCGGTCAGTCCGTAGGAGAACTCTGTGCGGGCCTGCAGCACATGGAAATCGCCCTCGCTGCGGCCTTCGCGCAGGGTGGCCCACTGCTCCACCTCGGCCTTGCCCTTGGGCAGGACGTCGGTGGTGTATACGTAGCCGAACAGGGGCTCGTCAGCCTTCGCCGCTCCGGTCGCGAGGACCGCCGCCGCCAGCGCCGCCATCGAGATCCGCCTCAAGCCCTGCCCCAAAACCGGCATCGCCCACCTCATGCAATTAGGAATAAGTCGCAACGTTCTTGCGACTTATTCGCAACTACGTCGACCTGAGTCAAGGTGGGACTGGGCGCCGCGCGCGGCGAATATGCTTAGCTCGTAAACCATTCCTCAGAACATGCCGCGCATAGGGGCGCATGAGCCCCCATGCCAGGATTGGAGGAGGAGGTCGGATGCAGCTCGGGGCCGCACAGGTTCTGATCATCGATGACAACGCCCAGGTGCGCCGGGTGCTGGCGACGATACTGGGCGGGGTGGTCGCGGGGATCCGGGAAGCCGCTGACGGCGTCGCGGGCCTCGGCCTCTGGCTGGCCACGCGCCCGCACCTGGTCTTCGTCGACTATGAGATGCCGGAGCTGTGCGGGACGACCTGCATCAAGATCCTGCGCAGGCAGGAGGCGGCGCTCGGCGCGCGCACGGCGGTGCTGATGATCACCGGCCACGCCGACCGCGACCACGTGATGGCGGCGCGCGAGGCCGGCGCCGACGGCTTCATCGTCAAGCCGCTCGCGCCTGAGGCCATACTGGACCGCGCCGCCCAGGCGCTGGCGGCCCTGCCCGCCCGGGCCGCACGCGAAGAAGCGCCCGTCTTTCTCTGAGGCGAAAACCCCTGAGGCGAAAACCCCTGCGACGAAAACCGCTGAGACGAAAACCCCCGACTCCGAGGAGCCGGGGGTAATGCCGCGCGTGTTGAGGGGGGTTCGTCGCGACGCGGCCAACCTCCCGCGCAATCCGGCCGCTGTCTGTCCACCGCTGGACGAAAAGTCCGAATTCGCGAACGCGGTTCCGTCAGAAATGACAGGCCCCGGCCAGGTCCGCGACCTGCCGGGGCCCTTTGTTATTGGCGTTTCCATCCCTGACGCCCGCCGTGACGGGCTGAGACGCATGGGAACTCCATCATGCCCCGCACGTCTGTCGGCGGTTGGACACTGGCGTCGAAAAAGCGATCGGTTGATCGGTGCGCCTGACAGCAATCGGCCGTCATGCTAGTGCTTTCGCCAAGTGAAACGGCGGGATCGACCGCCGTCGTGCCGATGACAGCGCGGCGGTCATCACAGGGGTCTCCCTTTCCCATCGATGGGGAAAGGGCCTGCGATCGGGGTGTGCGCACGATGTGGGAGCGAAGGGCGCCGTTGGGCGTCGACGCCGCTTTGTCCTTTCGGTCTGGCGGCGGCCACACCCCATCCCAACCCCTCCCCATCGAGGGGAAGGGCTTCTGGAAGGCACTGGTCGCGCGCACATGACCAAGCCTCTGCGGGTGCTCGCCTGCGTCCCTCACTTCTTCCGGCGGACCGGGGAGGCGGCGGCGCGCGCAGGCGCGGAGAACGGCTCCTCGAGGGACACCATCCGCGAGCGGGCGGGCGTCTTCACCTATTGCCTCGAGCACCTGACCGCCCAGCTCCGGCCCGCCCGCTTCGTCATCGGCGCCTCGGGCGAGTCGCGGACGCCCGACGGCGACGAGACCGGGATGGATCAGGTCCAGCCGATAGCCTCGCCGACCGTCGGCTCGGTAATCGTGAACACGGTTCGCGACGACAACCTGCTCGACCAGATCGAGCACAGGTTCATTCGCGCCTACGTCTGCCAATCACATCCCCGGCTACTGGGCTACCGCTGCCGGGCGCGGTTCGCCCAGCACCTCGACGACTACGACCTGTTCTGCTTCGTCGAGGACGACACGGCGATCCTCGACCCCCGCTTCTTCCTGAAGGCGAGGGCCTTCTACGACCGGTTCGGGGAGGACTGCGTCCTGCTTCCCAGCCGTTACGAGCTGACCAGCCGGTTCGAGGCCTTCCGCTCGCACCTGGACGGCCCGCTGATGACGCGCCACCGGGTGCACACGCGCACCGACGCCCCGCCCGAGCTCCTCGCCGAGGACTTCACCGGCCCGCTCAGGTTCGTCCTGACCGAGTCGGTGCTGGCCGGCTGCTACGTCCTGACCCGCTCGCAGATCCGCCGCTGGATGGGCCAGGAGGATTTCGCCGAGCCGGTTCCGGCGCTGCTCCGGCAGGGCTACGATCCGCTGGAGATGACGCAGATCCCGATGATGGCGAGCCTGCCGATCTACCGTCCGGCGCCCGAGAACATCGACTGGCTGGAAGTCCACCATGTGCCCAACCGCCTGAGCATGGCCCAGACCCCGGGCCGGCGGATCATCCGGCTCCTCGAAGAGCGCCCGGAGCTCTACGGCTGAGGG
>CBJNAS010000139.1:0-7714 GCA_966434565.1 uncultured Phenylobacterium sp. | reverse complement strand
TAGGGAGACGATCACAAAATGCTCCTCCGTCTGTTTGGGAGCGGCGGCGAGCGCCTCTGCCGCGGCGCGGTCGGCCTCGGGATCGGTGGCGCGCGCGCAGGTGCCCTTCATCGGCCGGGTCGTCAGCACGCCGGCATGCTGGGCGATGAACAGCTCGGGCGAGACGGACAGCACCTGGTGCTCGCCCGTCGCCACGACGCCACCGTGGGCGACCGGCTGGCGGGCGCGCAAGGCGGCGTAGAGCGCCAGCGCCGGGCCGTCGTAGCGGAAGTGGATCGGGAAGGTCAGGTTCGCCTGGTAGATGTCGCCTGCGGCGATATAGGCAAGGATCCGCTCGACCTTGGCCATGTGCTCGGCCGCGCCGTGGCCGGGCCGGACCTCCTGCAGGGGCGGCGGCGGGCCGAGCGCGGCGAGCGCCTCGTCCAGGGTGGCGGGGGCGATCTCGCGGGGCTCGGCGAACAGGCCGAACCAGAGCAGCGGGGTCGGCGCCGGCCGTTGAAGCCGGGCCAGCCGGGGCTCCAGGGCGTAGGCGGCTTCGTAGCCGATGAAGCCGGCGGCGTGCAGTCCCTCGGCCAGCCCGCGGTCCACCGCCTCCAGCGCTTCGCCCAGGCTGGCCGGCTCGTCGCATCGGACGATCCGGGCCGGAGCCTCGAACAGCCGCGCCGGCCGGCCGGGGGTCAGCCGGTCCTCCAGCAGGACATAGGGCGGGCGGGGCAGGAGCGTCATCGGCCGGCCTTCTAGCACCTCGCCGCGCGGATGGCGCGGGCGCGTCCGGACCTCCTGACGCGGCGGATTTCGGCTGGTACGAAGGCTTCATGCAGATCAGGCTGCTCGAATACTTCATCGCGCTCGCCGCCGAGCGGCACTTCGCCCGGGCCGCTCAGGCCTGCAACGTCTCCCAGCCGACGCTTTCGGCCGGTCTGGCCGCGCTGGAGGAGCAGCTCGGACGCCGGCTGGTCGAGCGCGACCGCCGCTTCATCGGCCTGACTCCAGAAGGGACCGCGGTCTTGCCCTGGGCCCAGCAACTGGTGGCGGCGTTCCAGGGCCTCACCGTGGCGGCCGGGGCCGCCCGCGGTCCCGTGCGGGGACGGCTGCGTCTCGGCGCCATTCCGGCCGCCGCTCCGTCGCTAGGCTTCCTGGCCGCGCTGGTCGGGCGCGCGCACCCGGAAGTCGAGCTGGACATACGCTCCCTGACCTCGCGCGAGATCGAGCGCGACCTGGCCGCGTTCGAGCTCGACGCCGGCATCACCTATCTCGACCACGAGCCGCCCGCCCATGTCATCGCCGCGCCGCTTTATGGTGAGCGGGCGATGTTCGTGGCCGCCGAAGGCTTTCCCCTGATCGACCGACGGAGCGTCGGCTGGGGCGAAGCCATCGCCCAGCCGCTCTGCCTGCTGCACCAAGGCATGCAGAACCGGCGCATTCTCGACGAGCAGCTGGCCCGGCGCGGACTGGTCGCACAGCCCCGGGCGACGGCTGACTCCTACGTGACGCTGCTCTCGATGGCCCGGTCCGGCGCGTTCGCCACCATCATGCCGGACAGCTATGCGGCCCTCCTGCCGAATTGGGCGCGGATGCGGCCCTTCGAGGAGCCGGCCAACCTCAGCCGTATCGCCCTGATCGTGCCCGACCGCTCGCCGTTGTCGCCGCTCGCCACCGTGGCCCTTTCCGTCGCCCGGCGCGTGCAGCTGCCCGACGGCTTCGGACCTGTCTGATAGACGATGTCTATCAGACATGCCCAAGCTCGATTTGACGGCGTGGACCTGCTTGTCCAGGTCATGAGGTCATGGCAGCGCAGAATTCGGATCCGGTGGCGGCAAGGCCGGCCGCAGCGAGCGACGACATCGAGAACCTGATCACCGGCCTGCACCTGGACCTCGCCGTCGAAGAGGGCGCCCTGCTGCCCTTGCTTCACGCTATCCAGGAGAAGCTGGGCTACATTCCCGGTTCGGCCGTGCCGCAGTTGGCCAGGCTCCTCAACCTCAGCCGGGCCGAGGTGCATGGGACGCTCAGCTTCTATCATGACTTTCGCGAGGTCCCGGCCGGACGGCGCGTGCTGAAGCTGTGCCAGGCCGAGGCCTGCCAGGCCCGCGGCGCGCGCGAGGTGAGGGCGGCGGTCGAACGCCGGTTTGGCCTGCAGCTCGGCCAGACTGGCGCGGACGGGGCCGTGACGTTGGAGCCGGTCTACTGCCTGGGGCTGTGCGCCAGCGGCCCGGCGGCGCTGGTGGACGGCCAGCCTGTGGCGCGGCTGGCGCCTGATGACCTCGACCGGCTGCTAGCGGCGGAGCCCGCATGACTCTGCGCGTCTTTGTTCCCGGCGACATGGCGGCCGTGGCGGTGGGGGCCGATGCGGTCGCCGCCGCGCTGCGGTCGGAAGCGACGCGGCTCGGCGTCCCGCTCGAGATCGTTCGCAACGGCTCGCGAGGCGCCTTCGAACTGGAGCCGCTGGTGGAGGTGGAGACCGGCGCCGGCCGGATCGGCTACGCGCGGGTCAACGCAGGCATGGTCCCCGGCCTCGTCGCGGCCGGCCTGTTCGAGGGTGTGCAGGGCCATGCGGCCTGCATCGGCCGCCCCGAGGACCTGCCGTTCTTCAGGCGCCAGACGCGGCTGACCTTCGCCCGGTGCGGGCTGATCGATCCGGCCTCGCCCGAAGCCTACCGCGCCCATTCCGGCTGGCGCGGACTGGAGGCGGCCCTGCGGCTGGGGCCCGAGGCGGTGGTCGAGGCCGTCAAGGCCTCCGGCCTGCGCGGCCGCGGCGGGGCGGGCTTCCCGGCGGGGATCAAGTGGGAGACGGTCCGCAGGGCCTCGGCGGCACGCAAGTTCGTCGTCTGCAATGCCGACGAGGGCGACAGCGGCACATTCGCCGACCGCATGCTGATGGAGGGCGACCCCTTCCTGCTGATCGAAGGCATGGTCATCGCCGGCCTCACGACCGGGGCGGAGAAGGGCTACGTCTACATCCGTTCCGAATATCCCTTCGCCATCCGGGCCATGCAGACGGCGGTCGCGGCCGCCTACGCCGCGGGCCTGCTGGGGGCCGGCGTGGCGGGCTCGGCCGTCCGCTTCGACCTGGAGGTGCGCGTGGGGGCGGGCGCCTACGTCTGCGGCGAGGAGACAGCGCTGCTGGAATCCATCGAGGGCAAGCGCGGCCAGGTCCGGGCCAAGCCGCCGCTGCCGGCGCACCGGGGCCTGTTCGGCGCTCCCACCCTGATCAATAACGTGCTGACGCTGGCCGCCGTCCCCTTCATCCTCGCCGAGGGCGCGCAGGCCTACGCCGACTTCGGAATGGGCCGCTCGCGTGGGACCATGCCGATCCAGCTGGCCGGGGACATCCGCAACGGCGGCCTGTTCGAGACCGCCTTCGGCGTGACTCTTGGCGAGCTGGTCGACGAGATCGGCGGCGGAACCCTGTCCGGCCGCCCGGTCAGGGCGGTGCAGGTGGGCGGGCCGCTCGGCGCCTACTTCCCGAGGAGCCTGTTCGACACCCCATTCGACTACGAGGCCTTCGCCGCGCGCGGGGGCCTGATCGGCCATGGCGGGGTGGTGGTGTTCAACGACACGGTCGACCTGCTGGAGCAGGCCCGGTTCGCCATGCAGTTCTGCGCCATCGAGAGCTGCGGGAAGTGCACGCCCTGCCGTCTCGGCTCCACCCGCGGCGTCGAGGTCATCGACCGCATCGCCGCGGGCCGGCAGCGCGAGGCGAACCTCCAGTTGCTCGGAGAGCTTTGCGAGACCATGAAGCTGGGATCGCTCTGCGCGCTGGGAGGACTCACCCCCTATCCGGTCGAGAGCGCCTTGACCCATTTCCCGGAAGACTTCGGCCGGGTCCGCCCGCTGCAGCCGGCCGAGTAAGGACCGATCGCCATGGCTTCCTTGCGTGTCCCCGATTTCGGAACCCCGCCGTCGCCAGCCGCCGAGACCGTGACCCTCACCATCGACGGCCAGAGCGTCACCGTGCCTGCCGGGACCTCGATCCTGCGCGCGGCTCAGACCCTCGGCACGGCCATCCCCAAGCTCTGCGCCACCGACAGCCTGGAAGCGTTCGGCTCCTGCCGGCTGTGCCTGGTCGAGGTCGCCGGCCGGCCGGGGACACCCGCGGCCTGCACCACACCGGTCGCGCCGGGCATGGCGGTCGCCACCCAGACCCCGCAGCTGGCGAAGCTGCGCCGCGGGGTGATGGAGCTCTACATCTCCGACCACCCGCTGGACTGCCTGACGTGCGCCGCCAACGGCGACTGCGAGCTGCAGGACATGGCCGGCGCCGTGGGTCTCCGGGAGGTGCGCTACGGGACCGAGGGCGAAGACCATCTCGACCTGCCCTGCGACCAGTCCAATCCGTATTTCGACTTCGATCCCGCCAAGTGCATCGTCTGCTCGCGCTGCGTGCGCGCCTGCGACGAGGTGCAGGGCACGCTGGCGCTGACCGTCGAGCACCGCGGCTTCGCCTCCAAGATCACGCCCAGCCAGGGCGAGCTCTTCCTGTCGTCGGAGTGCGTCTCCTGCGGCGCCTGCGTACAGGCCTGTCCGACGGCGGCGCTCACCGAGAAGAGCGTCATCGAGATCGGTCAGCCCGAGCACAAAGTGACCACCACCTGCGCCTACTGCGGCGTGGGCTGTTCGTTCGAGGCGCAGATGCGTGGCGAGCAGCTGGTGCGGATGGTTCCCGCCAAGGACGGCAAGGCCAACCACGGCCACTCCTGCGTCAAGGGCCGCTTCGCCTGGGGCTACGCCACCCACCGCGAGCGCGTCCTGAAACCGATGATTCGCGCCAGCGTCGAGGCGCCCTGGCGTGAGGTCTCTTGGGACGAGGCGATCGCCCACACCGCGGCCGAGTTCAAGCGGATCGCGGCGAAGTACGGCAAGGGCGCGCTGGGCGCGATCAGCTCCTCGCGCTGCACCAACGAGGAGACCTATCTCGTCCAGAAGCTGGTCCGTGCGGGCTTCGGCAACAACAACGTCGACACTTGCGCGCGGGTCTGCCACTCGCCGACCGGCTACGGTTTGAAGACGACGCTGGGGACCTCGGCGGGCACCCAGGATTTCGACTCGGTCGATCACGCCGACGTGGTGATGGTGATCGGCGCCAATCCCACCGACGGCCACCCGGTGTTCGCCTCGCGGCTGAAGCAGCGGCTGCGCCAGGGGGCGAATCTGATCATCCTCGACCCGCGCCGGATCGACCTGGTGCGCACGCCGCACATCCAGGCCGCCCATCACCTGCAGCTGCGGCCCGGGACCAACGTCGCCGTGCTGACGGCGCTGGCCCACGTGATCGTCACCGAGGGTCTGGTGGACGAAGCCTTCGTGCGCGAACGCTGCGAGGCCGACGAGTTCGAGGACTGGGCGGCGTTCGTGTCCGAGCCGCAGCACTCGCCGGAGGCGACCGAGGCGGTCACCGGCGTGCCGGCCGCCGAACTGCGCGCCGCGGCCCGGCTCTACGCCACCGGCGGAAACGGTGCGATCTACTACGGCCTGGGCGTGACCGAGCACAGCCAGGGCTCGACGGCGGTCATGGCCATCGCCAACCTCGCCATGGCGACCGGGAACTTCGGTCGGCCGGGCGTTGGGGTGAACCCGCTCCGGGGCCAGAACAATGTGCAGGGCTCTTGCGACATGGGCTCCTTCCCGCACGAGTTCTCCGGCTACCGCCACGTCTCTGACGAGGGTGCGCGCAAGAGCTTCGAGGCCGCGTGGGGGGTGGCGCTCGACGCCGATCCGGGCCTGCGCATCCCGAACATGCTGGACGAGGCGGTGGAGGGCGCCTTCAAGGCGATCTACATCCAGGGCGAGGACATCCTGCAATCCGACCCCAACACGCATCACGTCTCCGCGGGGCTCGCGGCGATGGAGTGCGTCGTCGTCCAGGACCTGTTCCTGAACGAGACGGCGAATTACGCCCATGTCTTCCTGCCGGGCTCCACCTTCCTGGAGAAGAACGGCACCTTCACCAACGCCGAGCGGCGCATCCAGCGGGTGCGCAAGGTGATGACCCCGCTGAACGGCTACGAGGATTGGGAGATCACCCAGCTGCTGAGCCGGGCGCTCGGCTATCCGATGGACTATGCACATCCCTCCGAGATCATGGAGGAGATCGCCCGGCTGACGCCGACCTTCGCCGGGGTCTCCTACGACACGCTGGAGCAGCTGGGCTCGGTGCAGTGGCCCTGCAATGCGGAGCACCCGGAGGGCTCGCCGGTGATGCACGAGGCCGCTTTCGCCCGCGGCAAGGGCAAGTTCGTGCTGACGGAGTACGTGGCCACCGACGAGAAGGTCGGCCCGAGGTTCCCGCTACTGCTCACCACGGGGCGCATCCTCAGCCAGTACAATGTGGGGGCCCAGACGCGGCGCACCGCGAACGTCGTCTGGCACGAGGAGGACGTGCTGGAGATCCACGCCCACGACGCCGAGGACCGCGGAATCCGCGACGGCGACTTCGTGCGGCTGGCCAGCCGGGCGGGCGAGACCAGCCTGCGGGCCAGGATCAGCGACCGCGTCGCGCCCGGCGTGGTCTACACCACCTTCCACCACCCTCTGACCCAGGCCAATGTGGTGACCACCGACTATTCGGACTGGGCGACCAACTGTCCCGAGTACAAGGTCACCGCGGTGCAGGTGAGCCCCTCCAACGGGCCCGCCGAGTGGCAGGCGCGCTACGGCGAGCAGGCCCGGAGGAGCCGCCGCATTGCGCCCGCGGAGCCTGCCGAATGAGCGCCGAGCCCGCCGCCAAGCTGGTGATGATGGCCAACCAGATCGCCGCCGCCTTCGATGGCCGGCGCGGCGACGCCGTCCAGGACACCGTCGGACACATCCGCGCCTTCTGGGCTCGGCCGATGCGCGAGGAGATCCTGCGCCATTTCGCGGCCGGCGGAGAGGGGCTGACGCCTACGGCTCGCGCCGCGGTGGCGGAGATCGCCGCGTCTCCGCGGCCCGGCGGATCCTGCGGCTGATGCCGCCGCCGGTGGCCTGGAGCGCGCGGCGGACCCTCTGGACGGCGGCCGGACCACAGCCGGGCGAGCGCCGGATCCCGGAGGAGACGCCGGTCGCCCTGGTCCACGACGCCTCCACCACGGCGGTGATGATGGCCACCCCCGCCGATCTGGAGGACCTCGCCCTCGGCTTCACCCTGACCGAAGGCCTGGCCGAGAGTCTGGATATGATCGCCGGCGTGGAGATCGCCGACAGCGAGCTGGGCGTCGAGGCCCGGGTCTGGCTGAAGGCGCCGGCCGCGGCCGCGTTGACGGCGCGGCGACGACGGATCGCCGGGCCGACCGGCTGCGGCCTCTGCGGCCTCGACAGCCTGGCCGAGGCGGTGCGCCCCCCGCCGCGCGTCGGCGACGGCTTGCACGTGAGCGCGGCCGACATCGCCGGCGCCTTGGCCGCCCTGGCGCCTGCCCAGGCGCTTGGCGAGGCCACCCGCGCGGCCCACGCCGCGGCCTGGTGGACCCGTGACGAAGGCGTGATGGCCATCCGCGAGGACGTCGGCCGTCACAACGCCCTGGACAAGCTGGTCGGCGCCCTGATGCGAAGCGGCCCGCCCGCGCCGGGATTGCTGCTGCTCACCAGCCGTGTTTCTGTGGAGATGGTGCAGAAGGCGGCGGTGCTGGGGGCCGAGGCGCTGGTGGCGATCTCCGCGCCCACGGCGCTGGGGGGGGGGAACGCCAAAAACACAGGGAGGAACCCGATCGGAGTGGCGAGAGGAGAAAAACTCGCAGTC